>CANJYY010000217.1 GCA_947479185.1 Caulobacteraceae bacterium | reverse complement strand
CCGCGCTGGATGTCGCCCTTGCTGTCGGCGATGACCTTGCCGTGCTCGCTGGACAGCAGCTCGGCCAGGTCCTGCATGTTGGCCTCGACGAGGCGTTTGAACTCGAACATCACCCGCGCGCGGCGCTGGGGATTGGTCGCCGACCAGGCGGGGAAGGCGGCGGCGGCGGCCTGGACGGCGGTGTCCAGCTCGGCCGGCGTGGCCAGTTGCACGCGGGCCTGAACCTCGCCGGTGTTGGGGTTGAAGATGTCCCCGAACCGCCCGGACGCGCCCTCGAAGGCCGAACCGTTCACGAAGTGGCGAATGTCCCGCATGGCGATCTCCCGGGGTCTGCGATGAGGCCGGCGTTTTATGCCCTTCACCCGGGCGCGGCTAGGCCGGATTGCGCAAAGTCCGGGCGCCGGTAGAGTTCCCCCATGGACGCCGCCGCGATCATCCGTTCCGAACCGCACGCCCGCGCCCGCGCGGCGCACATCGTCGACGTGCTGATCGAGGAGCGCGCGCCGAAGCTGTCGGGCTCGCCCGCCTGGCCGATCCTGCGGCCGCTGCTCCATGCGCTGCTCGGCTACGACAAGGCCCGCCGGATGGCCGACGCCATCGCGCCGATGGACGGCAAGGCGGCGCTGGACTTTGTTTCGGATCTGCTCGGCATCGACGTCGTCGTCTCGGGCCTGCATCACCTGCCGCGCGAGGGCCGGGCGATCATCGTCGGCAATCATCCGACCGGCATCGCCGACGGGGTGGCCGTCTATGACGCCCTCAAGGGCGTGCGGCCGGACATCATCTTCTACGCCAATTCCGACGCCCACCGGGTCTGCGCGAGGTTCGACGAGACCTTGATCCCGGTGGAGTGGGCGCCCGCCAAGCGCACCCGCGATCGAACCCGCCTGACCCTGACCATGACCAAGGCCGTCATGGAGGCGGAACGGGCGCTGATGGTCTTTCCGGCCGGCAAGCTGGCGCGGCGCGACCCGAACGGCGTGCTGACCGATCCGGTCTGGATGCCGACGGCGGTGTCGGTCGCGGTGAAATACGACGCCCCGATCATCCCGGTCCATGTGGAAGGCCCCTGGGCGACCCTGTTCCATTTCTTCGACCGCTTCTCGCCGGAGCTGCGCGACATCACCCTGTTTCATGAGCTGCTCAACAAGTCGGGGCGACGATTCAACGTCACGATCGGTCGTCCCATAGCGCCGGAGACGCTGGACGGCGACGCGGCCGTCGCCAGCGCCGCGATCAAGGCCTATGTGGAACGCAACCTTCCGTTCGAGCCTGATCGCCCCTTCGCATGAGACTTCCCGCCGAGATCGCCCTGCCGGACGAGGCCGCCACGTCGCGTCTGGGCGCGGCCCTGGCCGGGGTGCTGCGTGACGGCGAGGCGATCTGCCTGCAGGGCCCGCTGGGCGCCGGCAAGTCGACCCTGGCGCGGGCGCTCGTGCGAACCCTGACGACGCCGGACGAGGACGTGCCCAGCCCGACCTTCACCCTGGTGCAGTTCTACGAGACCGCCGCCTTTCCGCTGGCCCACTTCGACCTCTACCGGCTGACCAGTCCCGACGAGGCGTACGAGATCGGCCTAGACGAGGCGCTCGACGAGGGCGCGGCCCTGATCGAATGGCCGCAGCGGCTGGAGGGTCGGCTGCCGCCCGACCGACTCGATATAGACATCAGCCTGGGAGACGGGGCGGACGGCCGCGTGGCGCGGCTGACCCCTCACGGCGCATGGAAGGGACGGACGCTTGAGTTCTGAGCGGGAGGCCGCCAAGGCCGCTTTTCTGACAGCCCACGGCTTCGGCGACGCGCGTCGCGAAGTCATGAGCGGCGACGCTTCCACGCGGGTCTATGAGCGGCTGCATCTGGCTGACGGGACCAGCCGCATCTTCATGGACCAGCCGCCGAAGGCCGAGACCGCGCCCTGTCCGCCGGAGGCGACGCGGGACGAGCGGATCGCGCTCGGCTTCAACGCCGCCTACCGTCTGGCGTCCGGCCGGGTCGACGCCTTCGTCGCCTGCGCCCGCTATCTGAAGTCGCTCGGTCTGTCGGCGCCCGAGGTCGAGGCGTTCGACGCCGCCGCCGGTCTGGCCGTGCTGGAGGATCTGGGCGACGACCTCTACGCCGCGCGCATCGCCGCCGGCGGCGATGAGGGCGAACTCTATGACGCCGCCATCGACGCCCTGACCGTGATGCACGCGGCCCGGCCGCCGGCGGTGCTGGCCTTCGACGGGGTCGCCTGGCCGCTGCTCAGCTACGACGACCTGGCGCTGGTCAGCGCCGCCGACCTGTTCACCGACTGGCTGCCCAGGCTGCGGCCGGCCTTCGCCCCCGACGCCGCGGCGCTGGCGGGGTGGGAGTCCTTGTGGGCGCCGATCCGGGCGCGGGCCGAAGCCACGGCCGAGGTCTTCTGTCACCGCGACTATCACGCCGAGAACCTGATCTGGCTCGGCGACCGCGAGGGTCCGGCGCGGGTCGGGCTGATCGACTTCCAGGACGCCGTGCGCGCCAACCGCATGTGGGACCTGTCGATGCTGCTGCATGACGCCCGCCGCGACGTCTCGCCCGAGCGCGAGGCGGCGGCGCTGGAGCGCTACTTCGCCGCCCATCCGGCCCTCGACCGCCAGACCCTGCTGGCCGACTACCACGCGCTGGGCGCCCTAAACGTCGCCCGGATCATCGGCATCTTCGCCCGGCTGGTCGTGCGCGACGGCAAGCCGCGGTACGAGGACATGCTGCCCCGGCTGTGGCGCTATCTCGACAGCTGCCTCGCCGATCCGTCGATGGCCGGCATGAAGGCCTGGTTCGACGCCCATGTGCCGGCGGAGGCGCGGGCATGAGCGGCCCCAAAACGGCGATGGTGCTGGCCGCGGGCCTCGGCACCCGCATGCGGCCCCTGACCAACGACCGGCCCAAGGCGCTGGTCGAGGTCGGCGGCCGGGCCCTGATCGACCACATGCTCGACCGGCTGGCCCAGGTCGGGGTCGAGACGGCCGTGGTCAACGTCCACGCCTTCGCCGACCGGCTGGAAGCGCACCTCCTGGCGCGCAGCGCCACCGGCGTCATGCCGCGCCTGATCATCTCCGACGAGCGGGCCGAACCGCTGGAGACCGGCGGCGGCATCAGACATGCGCTGCATCTGCTGCCGGATACGCCCTTCTGGGTGGCCAACATCGACTCTGTCTGGATCGACGACGACGGCCAGGCGCTGGAGGCGGTGGCCGCCGCCTGGGACCCCGAGCACATGGACGTCTGCCTGCTGACGGCCTCGACGGCGCAGTCGATGGGCTTCC
Source organism: Caulobacteraceae bacterium (assembly GCA_947479185.1). Classification (GTDB taxonomy): domain Bacteria; phylum Pseudomonadota; class Alphaproteobacteria; order Caulobacterales; family Caulobacteraceae; genus Caulobacter. The sequence continues at coordinate 2,050 of CANJYY010000217.1, read as the reverse complement.
ACGCCACCGGCGACCTGTTCGTGGCGGAGACCGGCGAGGTTCGCTTCAAGGACGCCGGCGAGTCCGCGCCGCTGGTCTATGTCGGCGTCCATATCGCCAAGCCGTCGGTGGTCTCGGGCGGGCCTGACGGGCCGTTCGGCCTGCTGCCGATCTGGAAGCGGCTGACGGAAACGGGCCGGGTGCATGGCGTCGCGCCCACGGGCCTGTGGATGCATGTCGGCGATCCGGTCGCCCGCGATCAGGCCGAAGCCAGGCTGGCCGGATGAGCGCCCTGTTCGAGCATCCGGCGCCCCGCTGGTTCTCGATCCCGGCGCAGCGGCCCTTTCTCGACGACCTCGCCGCCGGCCTGCTGACGGCGCTGCCGGAGCCGGAAGCTTTGGCCGGTGCGGTCGTGTTCACCCCCACCCGGCGCGGCGCGCGGGCGCTTGCCGAGGCCTTCGTCGGCGCGGCCGGGGGGCGGGCGGTTCTGCTGCCGCAGATCCGCGCCATCGGCGACCTCGATGAGGGCGAGCCGCCGTTCGAGCCGGGCGACCTGTCGCTCGACATTCCCCCGGCCATCGACCCGCTGCGTCGCCGCTTCGAGCTGGCGCGGCTGGTGGCCGACCGCAAGGATCTCGGCCGCCACCTCGACGCCGCCGGCGCGCTCGAACTCGCCGACGCCCTGGGCCGCTTCCTCGACGGTGTGCAGATCGAGGAGGTCGAGGACGGCGCCGCCCGGCTCGACCGGCTGGTCGACATCGACATGGCGGCCCACTGGCGCAAGTCCGCCGACGTGCTGCGCGTGGCGCTCGAGGCCTGGCCGGCGCGGCTGGCCGAGATGGGGCTGGTCGACGTCACCTGGCGACGGGTCCAGCTGCTCAACGCCCTGGCCGCCCAGTGGACGGATAACCCGCCCGAGCATCCGCTGATCGCCGCTGGCTCGACCGGCACGGCTCCGGCCACGGCCAGACTGCTGCGGGTCATCGCCGGCTGCCCGCGGGGCGCGGTGATCCTGCCGGGACTCGACGAAGGCCTGGCCGACAAGGCCTGGGCCAGCGTCGACGACCAGCACCCCCAGGGCGCCATGAAGCGGCTGCTCGAAGAGTCGGGCGTCACCCGGAACCAGGTGATCGCCTGGCGGCCGGACGCCGATTCCGCCGGACGCTGGCGCCGGCGCCTGATCAACGAGGCCCTGCGCCCGGCCGAGGCCACCGCCGACTGGCGTGACGTGCTGCGCGACCTGCGGGTCGAGGGCAAGGCCGGGGGCGTCGATCCGCTGGTCGAGGGGCTCAAGGGCCTGTCGGTCATCGCCACCCGGCAGGAAGAGGAGGCGGCCGACGTCTGCGCCCTGCTGCTGCGCGAAACCCTGGAGACGCCCGGCCTGACCGCCGCCCTGGTGACCCCGGACCTGGCGCTCGCCCGCCGGGTCAGCGCCCGGCTGGCGCAGTTCGGCGTGCTGGCCGACGCCTCGGCCGGCGAGCCCATGGCCGGCTTTCCCGTCGGGATCCTGGCGCGGCTGGTGGCGGACTGGGCGGTGGATCCGCTGTCGCCCGTGGCCCTGCTGGCGATCCTCAAACATCCCCTGACCCGGCTCGGCCGTGAGGCGGACGCTCTCGCGGTCGCCGCCGCCTGTCTGGAAGCGGTCGCCCTGCGCGGCCCCCGCGCCGCCGACCGCGATGTCATTCTGCGAAAGCTGGCGGCGGAACCGGATGCGCTCGACCTGGCCCGGGCGCTCTATGCGGCGCTCGATCTGGCGGCCGGGGCGTTCACCGAGGCGCCCGCGCCCGTGGCGTCGGCCACCCGCGGCCTGGCCCAGGCGCTTGAAGCGCTCGGCGGCCAGATGGTCTGGTCGGGCCCGGCCGGCGAGGCGGCGGCGACGCTTCTTTCGGGGCTGATCACCAACGGCGACGCCCTGCCGCCCGTCAGCGCCCGCGCCTTCAGCGACCTGGTCGCGGCCCTGCTCGAGGGCGAGACCGTGCGCTCGACCGGCGCGCCGCATCCACGCCTGCGCATTCTCGGGGCGCTCGAGGCGCGCCTGCTGCGGGCCGACCGGCTGGTGCTGGCCGGCCTG
>CANJYY010000216.1 GCA_947479185.1 Caulobacteraceae bacterium | reverse complement strand
GAAGAAGCGGTAGGCGACATCGATGGTGATGCCCTGCTCACGCTCCGCGGCCAGGCCGTCGACCAGCAGGGCGAAGTCGATCGCCCCGCCCTGGGTGCCGACCTTCTTGCTGTCGGCTTCCAGCGCCGCCAGCTGGTCCTCGAAGATCATCTTGCTGTCGTAGAGCAGTCGCCCGATCAGGGTCGACTTGCCGTCATCCACGCTGCCGCAGGTGATGAAGCGCAGCAGGGACTTGTGCTGGTGCTGCAGCAGATAGGCGTCGATGTCCGTCTCGATGAGATCGGCGGGTTTGTACGCGCTGCTCATCAGAAATAGCCTTCCTGCTTCTTCTTCTCCATCGAGGCGGCCTGGTCGTGGTCGATGACCCGGCCCTGGCGCTCGCTGGTGGTGGTCAGCAGCATTTCCTGGATGATTTCGGGCAGGGTCGAGGCCGTGCTCTCGACCGCGCCGGTCAGCGGGTAGCAGCCCAGGGTGCGGAACCGCACCGACTTCATTTGCGGGACCTCGCCGGGCTTCAGCCGGAACCGGTCGTCGTCGACCATGATCAGCGCCCCGTCTCGCTCGACCACCGGCCGCACGCCGGCGAAGTACAGCGGGACGATCGGGATGTTCTCCAGGTGGATGTATTGCCAGATATCCAGCTCGGTCCAGTTGGAGATCGGGAACACGCGGATGCTCTCGCCCTTGTTCTTGCGGGCGTTGTACAGCCGCCAGAGCTCGGGCCGCTGGTTCTTGGGATCCCAGCGCTGCTCGGCGGAGCGGAACGAGAAGATGCGCTCCTTGGCGCGGCTCTTCTCCTCGTCGCGACGGGCGCCGCCGAAGGCCGCGTCGAAGCCGTACTGCTCAAGCGCCTGCTTCAGGCCCTCGGTCTTCCACAGGTCGGTGTGGGCCGGGCCGTGATCGAACGGGTTGATGCCCTGGGCCTCGGCCTCGGGGTTCTTGTGCACCAGCAGGTCGAAGCCGAGCTCTTTGGCCATGCGCTCGCGCATCTCGTACATCGCCTGGAACTTCCAGGTCGTGTCGACGTGCAGCAGCGGGAAGGGCGGCTTGCTCGGATAGAAGGCCTTGGCGGCCAGGTGCAGCATGACCGCGCTGTCCTTGCCGATGGAATAGAGCATCACCGGGCGCTCGGCCTCGGCGACCACCTCGCGCATGATGTGGATGCTCTCCGCCTCGAGGCGCTGCAGATGCGTCAGGCGGGCGGGGGAAATGCTCATAGGCTCATCGAACAGGGGATGGCGCGGGGGCGCAAGGGAAGGGCGTGCTCAGAAGTCTTGAGGTCGTCCACGGTGTCCCGGGTGGCCTCATCGCCTCTGCAGGTAAAGGCGGGCCTGGACCGGTGCAAGCCAGCGCCCGTCGCGTGGCTCCCAGATTTCCTGACAGCCTATCCCGAATTCCGGCAGGCCCTGTCGAGCGCCGAGACGGCGCTGATGATGTGATAGAGCGAGCTGCCGGGCGCCGGCTCGTCGACAAGGGTCCCGTCGGGCAGCAGGCGGTCGCGCCACAGGCCCTGCACCGGGACATCCAGATAACGCCGCAGGCCGGCCGCGCCGGCGAGCACGCCGTCCCAGTCACGGTTCGCCGCATGGGCATGCAGCCGCTCCGTCTGGGACCACAGACGCGCCGACCGGTCACGGGGGGCCAGCGCCTGGTCGAGGCTGAAGATGGCCACGCCCTGTTCGATGCCGCGAGTCTCGCCGATCTCGATCAGCCGTTCGGCCTGCGGACAGTGACCACGCAGATGGGCCAGCAGCAGCCAGCCCCATTCGAACTGGTGGCCCGGTTCGACGTCGGCGTCGGGCAGGGCGCGCCAGTCGGTGTCGAACAGCTCGATCAGGCCGCCGGTGCGGGGATCGATCAGCCGGGCGAGGGCGGTGTCGGCGATCGTGTCGGCGGTCCGCCGCCAGTCCGGATCCTCGCCGACCTCGACCCAGGCCTGCACCGCCTCGAACAGATGCATCATCGGGTTGGCGCGCAGCAGGCCGTCGTCCAGCACCCCGCCGTCCGGGCGCAGCAGGCCGGCGTCCCTCATGGCCTCGCGGGTGCGGATCGCTTCCAGCTCACGGCCGGCCCCGCTCAGGGCCAGCAGGGCGAAGGCCTGTTCATAGGGATTGGCTGTCTCGTCCAGAGAGGTCCCGTCCGGCGCCGCCAGGATGCGGAACAGGCCGTCGTCGCGGGCGAAGGTGGTGGTCAGGGCTTCCAGCGCGTGGTCGCGGGCGTCCCGCCAGGGCCCGGCCCAGCCCAGCCGTCCGGCCTCGGCGTAGACCCAGGCCTGGCGGGCCGCGACCCGCGCCCGGCGCGGCCCCTCGATCGCCCTGCCGTCCTGGCCGATCTTCTCGAAACAGCCGCCCTTGTCGCGATCGAACCCGACCTCCCACCACAGCGGCAGGGCGTGATCGAACAGCCATGCTTTCAGCTGGGCGTTCAGGGCGTGGACTTCGGCAGGGACGGGCAAGGTTCTCTCCGCTCATCTCCGCGAAGGCGGGGACCGAGGTGTTTTAGCGTTCCAGACCGCGCTGTCAGGAAAAAAGCCCGGGCCCCCGCTTTCGCGGCGGTGATCGGGTGTTATGCAGAGACATGGCCGAGTCCGCGCGCAAGTTCATGGTGATCTTCGATCGCGACGGCGTACTCAATGTCGACCACGGCTACGCGTTCAAACCCGAAGAGCTGGAATGGGTTCCGGGCGCGAAGGCCGCGGTGAAGCGCGCCAATGACGCCGGCGCGATCACGGTCATCGCCACCAACCAGTCCGGCATCGGCCGCGGCTACTACACAGAAGCCGACATGCGGGCCTTCCACGCCGAGATGCTGCGCCAGCTGGCGGCTGACGGCGCGCGGATCGACGGCATCTATTTCGCGCCGCATCACGAGGCGGCGGCCGAAGACCGCTATCGCGTCGCCGATCACCCGGACCGCAAGCCCAATCCCGGCATGCTGCTGCGGGCCCTGGCCGACTTCGGCGTGGCCCCGGCCGACGCCTTCATGATCGGCGACAAGCCGTCGGACATGGAGGCCGCGCGCCGCGCTGGGGTGCGCGGCCTGTTCTTCGAGGGCCAGGATCTTGAGGGGCTGGTGGCGGCCGAGCTGGATCGGCTGGCGGGCAAGAGCGTTTCGCGTTAGGCCCCGTCGACGCTTTCGTCATGCCCCAATCCGGGGTATGCGGGGATATCCTTTCCCCAACGGCAGTGTTTCATGACCCTTCCTGCGATGGCGAAATCGGCACTGGACCTGATCGGCGACACGCCGATGGTCGAGGTGACCCATATCGACACCGGCCTTTGCCGACTGTTCCTCAAGCTTGAAAACCAGAACCCCGGCGGCTCGATCAAGGACCGCATCGCCCGCGCGATGATCGAGGCCGCGGAGGCCGACGGCCGGCTCAAGCCCGGCGGGACCATCATTGAGGCCACGGCCGGCAACACCGGCCTGGGCCTCGCCCAGGTAGCCAGCGTCAAGGGCTACAAACTGATCCTGGTGGTGCCCGACAAGATGGCGCGGGAAAAGATCCTCCACCTGCGGGCCATGGGCGTCGATGTGCGCATCACCCGCTCCGACGTCGGCAAGGGCCACCCGGAATACTACCAGGACATGGCCCAGACGATCGCCCAGTCCACAGGCGGCTTCTTCGTCAACCAGTTCGAGAACCCGGCCAACCCGCTGGCGCACGAAACCACGACGGGTCCCGAAATCCTCAGCCAGATGGACGGCGATCTCGACGCCGTGGTGGTGGGGGTCGGCTCGGGCGGCACGCTCACCGGACTCGGCCGCTATTTCAAAGCCCATTCGCCGAAGACGAAGATGATCCTCGCCGATCCGGTCGGCTCGATCCTCTACGACTACGTCAACACCGGAACCTACGGCGAGGCGGGCAGCTGGATCGTCGAGGGTATCGGCGAGGACTTCATCCCCGACAACGCCCAGATGGATCTCGTGTCGAAAGCCTACGCCATCTCCGACCGCGAGAGCGTCGAGAGCGCGCGGCTGCTCCTGGAGAAGGAGGGCATCCTCGCCGGCTCGTCGTCGGGCACCCTGTTCGCGACGGCCCTGCGCTACTGCCGGGAACAGACCACCCCGCAGCGGGTCGTCAGCCTGGTCTGCGACACCGGCGGCAAGTACCTGACCAAGATGTTCAACGACATGTGGGTCGCCGCCCACGGCTTCGAGGACCGGCCCAAATACGGCGACCTGCGCGACCTGATCGCCCGCGACTTCTCCGAGGGCGGCGTCATCGCCACCGGGCCCGACGACAGCCTGCTGACGGCCTACAACCGCATGCGCGCGGCCGACATCAGCCAGCTGCCGGTGATGGATCACGGCAAGCTGGTCGGCATTCTCGACGAGAGCGACATCCTGACCGCTGTCGGCGGCCGCGAAGGCCGGGCCGACCGCTTCGGCCAGAAGGTCGCCGACGCCATGACCCGCGAGGTCAACACCCTGCAGGTCCAGCAATCACTCGATGAACTCCGGCCGCTGTTCGACCGCGACGAGGTGGCGGTGGTCATGGACGGCGAAAAGCTCGTCGGCCTGATCACCCGCGTCGACCTCATCAACCATCTGCGCCGGACGGCGTAGCGCCAATGTCTTCGTCATCGTCGGGCTTGTCCCGACGATCCATGCACACAGCCTGTCCCGTCGATCACCGTGTTCTTGGGTGGTCGGGACAAGCCCGACCATGACGGAACCGGGAATGACCGATCACTTGAAGAACCGCCTGGCCTTCGCCACGCGCACCATCCACGGCGGCCAGGCCCACGACCCGACGACGGGCGCGGTGATGGTGCCGATCTACGCCACCTCGACCTACGCCCAGGAAAGCCCGGGCGTGCACAAGGGCTTCGAATACGCCCGCAGCCAGAACCCGACCCGCTTCGCCTTCGAGCGCTGCGTCGCCAATCTGGAAAGCGGCGTGGCGGCCTTCGCCTTCGCCTCGGGCCTGGCGGCGGCCTCGACGACGCTGGAGCTGCTCGACACCGGCGCGCACGTCATCGCCTCGAACGACCTCTACGGCGGCAGCTACCGCCTGATGCAGCGGGTCCGGACCCGCTCGGCGGGCCTCTCCTTCAGCTTCGTCGACATGACCGATCCGGGCGCCATCGAAGCGGCGATCCGTCCCGAGACGAAAATGATCTGGGTCGAGACGCCGACCAACCCGACCCTGCGGCTGGTCGACCTCGCGGCGGCCGCGGCGGTGGCGAAGAAGCACGGCCTGATCAGCGTTGCCGACAACACCTTCGCCAGCCCCTGGGTGCAGCGACCGCTGGAGCACGGCTTCGACCTGGTGCTGCATTCGACGACCAAATACCTCAACGGCCATTCGGACATGGTCGGCGGCGT
>CANJYY010000215.1 GCA_947479185.1 Caulobacteraceae bacterium | reverse complement strand
CGAGCGCGGCGTCGAGGTCGCGGACCCGGACCATGGTGTGGAGATAGCGCATCGGGGGCCTCAGGTGACTTTGGAGCGTTGGCGGAAGGACGGATCGTCATAGGCCCGCGTGCGCACCACTTCCACCAGCAGATCGGCGGCGCGGGCCACGTCGCTGAACGACAGCGGCAACGGCGACAGGCCAAAGCGCATCGTCCCGGGCTCGCGGTAGTCGCCGATCACGCCCTTGCTGATCAGGCACTGGACGATGGCGTAGGCGTCGGGATGGTGGAAGGCCACGTGCCCGCCCCGCCGCGCGCCGTCGGCCGGGCATTCCAGCGTCAGCGCATCGCCGACGCGGTCGATGAACAGCGCGCCGAGGGCCCGGGCCTTGGCCGCGACGGCGCCGGCCCCCGCCTCCAGCGCCAGATCGACACCGCCCTCCAGCGCCGCGAGACTGAGCATCGGCGGGGTGCCGCAGGCGAATCGCGCGACGCCGGCCGCCGGGTCATAGCCGTCCTCGAAGGCGAACGGCCGGGCGTGACCGAACCAGCCGGACAGCGGCGAGACCAGCGCCCCCTGATGCCGCCGGGCGACGAACAGGAAGCCCGGGGCGCCGGGCCCGCCGTTGAGGTATTTGTAGCCGCAGCCGACGGCCAGATCGGCGTTGCAGCCGTTCAGGTCGACCGCCAGCACGCCGGTGCTGTGGCTGAGGTCCCAGAGCACCAGGGCGCCCGCCGCCTGGGCCCTGGCCGTCAGGGCGGCCATGTCGCGCACGGCGCCGCTGCGATAGTGGGTCTGGCAGAGCACCAGCAGGGCGACGTCGTTCGTGATCGCCGCCTCCAGCGCCTCGCCCTCGGCCAGCTCGAGCCGGCGCCCGTCGCCGAGGGTGCGGATCGCCCCCTCGAGCATGTAGAGGTCGGTCGGGAAGTCGCCTGGCGCGCTGAGCACGACCTTGCGGTCCGGCCGCGCCTGCAAGGCCGCCACGGCCAGCTTGTAGAGATTGGCCGAGGTCGAATCGGCGACCAGCACCTCGTCGGGATCCGCGCCGATCAGGCCGGCGATCTTGCCGCCGACCCGGGCGGGCGCGCCGAACCAGTCATGGGTGTTCCAGCCGCGCACGAGGCTTTCGCCCCATTCCGTCGCGACCATGCGGCTCACCCGCTCGGCCGAGGCCAGCGGCAGCGGCCCCAGCGAGTTGCCGGCCAAATAGATCAGCCCCGTCGGCAGGGCGAAGGCCTCGCGGAAGCGCGCCAGCGGATCGGCGGCGTCGAGGGCGGCGGGATCAGGGGATAGTTTCATGCGTGACTTATCGGCCGCACCCGCGAGGCTGACCAGTGCGGGAAACGGAACGTTTCAGGAATTTCATTTGCGAGACCGTTGCAATGCAGAGATACCGAACACTGTTTAGATTGCTCCCGGGGGCTGATTGAGGGCGCGCAGCACGCGCCCCGGTCCGTCGGGTTGCGCCCGGGACAAGAGATGCAGATCAAACGCTCCTACCTCATCGCCGGCGGGATTCTCGCCGTCGTCGTGGCCTTCTTCGTCGTCGGCACCATCGTGCGTGGCCTGGCGCCAAAGCCGAAAACGGAGACCCAGGTCGCCGCGGCCCACGGCAAGACCGAGGATCCGCTGGTCAAGGCGGCGCTGGTCCAGGAAGTCATGCGCCCGACGCTGGTCTCCGTGCGCGGCCGCACCGACGCCAACAGGACGGTCGTCGTCCGGTCCGAGACCGCCGGCCCGGTCGTGGCGACACCCGCGCGCGAAGGCGGTTTCGTGCCCAGGGGCGCGATTCTCTGCCGGCTGAACGTCGATGCGCGCCAGGCGACCGTCGACCAGGCCCGTGCGGCCCTGAAGTCGCGCCAGCTGCAGCGTGAGGCCTCCGAGCGCCTCGCCGCCCAGGGCTACCGCTCACAGACCCAGGTCCTGCAGGACCAGGCCAACCTCGACGCGGCCACCGCCGGCGTGCGCCAGGCCGAGGTGGCGCTGGAGCAGGTCAACATCCGCGCGCCGTTCGCCGGCGTGTTCGACAGCCGCGAGGCCGAGGTCGGCTCGTTCCTCGCCCCCGGCGGCGCCTGCGGCACCATGATCCAGCTCGATCCGCTGGTGATCATCGTCGACGTGTCCGAAGCCGAGGTCGGCGGCCTGCGGGTCGGCGTCCCGGCGACGGCCACCCTGGTGTCGGGCGAAGTGCTCAGCGGCCGCGTGCGGTCGATCGGCCGCAGCGCCGACCCGGCCACCCGCACCTACCGGGTCGAGATCGAGGCGCGCAATCCGGGCGGCCGCGCCCGCTCCGGCCTGTCGGCCGACGTCAAGGTGTCGGTCGGATCGGGGCCCGCCCTGCTGGTCCCCGCGGCGACGCTGGTGCTCGACGCCGCCGGTCGCCAGGGCATCCGCTACATCCGCGGGGACGGCCGCGTCGGCTTCGCCCCGGTGCAGGTGCAGGACGAGACGCCCGAGGGCATCTGGGTGACCGGTCTGCGCGGTCCGGCCCAGGTGATCATCGTCGGTCAGTCCTACGTGTCTGAAGGCCAGAAAGTTCGCGTGTCCGCGCGCTAGGCGCGCCGGGCCCAGGAGAAGTCCAGAATGATCGCAGCCCTGATCGACGGCGCCATCAAGCGGCGCAAGGTCGTGCTCGGCATCGCCGCGATTGCGTCGTTGTTTGGCCTGTTCGCCTACATGGGACTGCCGCGGGAATCGAACCCGAACATTCCCGTGCCGTTCATCGCCATCACCGTGCCCTATCCCGGCGTCAGCCCCGAGGACTCGGAGCGGCTGCTGGTGCGTCCGCTCGAGCGCGAACTTCAGTCCCTCGAGGGCCTGAAGGAGATGAACGCGGTCGCGCAGCAGAACGCCGCGACGGTGGTGCTGGAATTCGAGGTCAACTTCGACAAGGACAAGGTCCTGCAGGACGTGCGGGCCAAGGTCGACCTGGCGCGCGGCCGATTCCCGCCCGACGCCGAAGAACCGATCATCCAGGAAAACAACGTCAACGACGATCCGGTGCTCGGCATCATGCTGTCGGGCGCCGCGCCCGAACGGACGCTGTACCAGACGGCCCGCGAGCTGCAGGACCGCATCGAAAGCCTCGAGGGCGTGCTGCGCACCGACCTCGGCGGCGGCCGCGAGGAGCTGCTCGAGGTCACCATCGACCCGGTGCGGATGGAGGCGGCCAACGTCACGGCCGGCGAACTGGCAGCGGTCATCGGCCGTAACAACCAGCTGGTCCCGGCCGGCAACCTGCAGACCGCCGGCGGCAAGTTCGCCGTCAAGGTGCCGGGCGTCATCGAGAAGCCCGAGGACATCCTGGCCCTGCCGATCAAGAAGAACGGCGACCGGCTTATCACCGTGGGCGACATCGGCGAGGTGCGGCGCACCTTCAAGGAGCCGACGCGGATCACGCGGTTCAACGGCCAGCCCGCCTTCGCCATCGATGTGGTCAAGCGCTCCGGCGCCAACGTGCTCGACACCGTGGCCGACGTCCGCAAGGTCGTGGCCGAGGAGTCCGGGCGCTGGCCGCCGACGGTCAAGGTCGACTTCACCTACGACGAAAGCGAGTTCATCAACCGCGGCCTGGTGGTGCTGGAATCCGGCCTGATCACGGCGACCCTGCTGGTCATGGTGATCATCATCGCCAGCCTGGGGCTGCGTCAGGGGATCATGGTCGGCCTGGCCATCCCGCTGTGCTTCATGATCGCCTTCCTGCTGCTGCAGGCGTTCGGCATCACCCTGAACCAGATGGTCATGTTCGGCCTGATCCTGGCCGTCGGCATCCTCGTCGACGGGGGCATCGTCATTGTCGAATACGCGGATCGAAAGCAGGCCGAAGGCATGGCCAAGGCCGAGGCCTTCGCGGCCGCCGGCAAGCGGATGTTCTGGCCGGTGGTCAACGGCACCCTGACCACGCTGTGCGCCTTCATCCCGTTCATGTTCTGGAACTCGATCGCCGGGAAGTTCATGAGCTACCTGCCGATCACCCTGTTCATGGTGCTCGGCGCGTCGATCTTCGTGGCCCTGATCTTCACCCCCGCGCTGGGCTCGATCTTTGGTCGCAAGACCGGGATCGACGAGGAGCATCTGGCCCAGATCCACAAGTCCGAGCACGGCGACCCGCGCCAGATGGACGGGTTCATGGGCTGGTACGCCCGGATCCTCTGGTCGTCCGGCCACCATCCCGGCCGCGTGACCCTGGTGGCGATGGCGGTGATCATCTCGATCTTCGTCTGGTTCTCCAAGACGCCGCACCGCACCGAGTTCTTCCTCGATCAGGACCCCGAATGGGCGACGGTCTATGTGAAGGCGCGCGGCAACCTGTCGACCGAGGCGGCCAACGCCCTGGTGCAGCAGGTCGAGGCGCGGCTGACCGGCCTCAAGGGCATGGAGTCGATCTATGCCTCGGCCGGCGGCTTCAACAGCTTCGGCTTCGGCGGCCCGCCCAACGACACCATCGGCCGGCTGCGCATCCAGTTCGTCAACTTCGAAGCGCGGCATGAGCTCGACATCCGCGGCCAGCAGATCGTCGAGGACATCCGCAAGCGCGTCGCCGACGTGCCCGGCGTCCTGACCGAGGTCCAGCTGCCGCAGGGCGGTCCGCCGCAGGGCAAGGACATCCAGGTCGAGCTGCGCGGCTCCGATCCGGCGACGCTCAACCAGGCCGCCGACATGATCAAGGCGCACCTGGCCACCGATCCGCAGCTGATCGAGCAGGAGGACACCCGCGCCTCGCCCGGCATCGAGTGGAACCTGACCATCGACCGCATCGCGGCCGGCCGCTACGGCGTCGACGTGCTGCAGGTCGGCCAGGCCATCCAGTTCGTGACCAACGGCATCCTCGTCGGCCGCTTCCGCCCCGATGACGCCGAGGACGAACTGGACATCCGCGTCCGCTTCCCGCCGAGCGCCCGCAACATGTCGGCCTTCGACCGTCTGAAGATCACCACCGCCCAGGGCCCGATTCCGGCGAGCTATTTCGTCCGCCAGACCCCGGCCCAGCAGGTCACCTCGATCCAGCGGCGCGACGGCCAGAGGCTGGTGATCATCAAGGCCAACACCGTCGACGGCGTGGCCGCCAACCAGAAGATCGAGCAACTCCGGCCGTGGCTGGAGAAGGCGCCGATCGCGTCCTCCGTGCGCTGGAAGTTCCGCGGCGCCGACGAGGAAGCCCAGAAGGCCGGCGTGTTCTTCATGGTCGCGGGCCTGGCCACCATCTTCATGATGGGCGTGATCCTGCTGTGGCAGTTCAACAGCTTCTATGGCGTGCTGGTGACGCTGTCGGCCGTGGTCATCTCGACCGTCGGGGTGTTCCTGGGGGTGCAGGTCAACCTGCTGCACACCTTCGACTACATCTCGATCATCATGATGGGGACCGGGATCATCGCCCTGTTCGGGGTGGTCGTGGG
>CANJYY010000214.1 GCA_947479185.1 Caulobacteraceae bacterium | reverse complement strand
CGAGGCTGCCGAAGCCGGCGCGGTCGGCGACCCGGGCCAGCGGCCAGTCGGATGATTCCAGCAGGGCCTTGGCGCGGTCGACGCGAGCGGCTTCGACGAAGGCGCCCGGGGTGATGCCCGTTTCGCGGTGGAACACGCGCGAGAAGGTCCGCTCGGTCATGCCGGCGCGGGCCGCGAGAGTCGGCAGGCCGAGGTCACCGACCGGATCAGCCGTGATGTCGACAATGAGCTGGCGCAGCTTGGGGCTGGCGGTCGCCTGGACGGCGAGCCCGGCGCTGAACTGGGTCTGGCCGCCTGGCCGGCGCATGAACAGCACGAGGTTGCGGGCCACCGCGAGGGCGATATCCGGCCCGCAGTCAGCCTCGACCAGGGCCAGGCACAGATCGATGCCCGCCGTGACCCCGGCCGAGGTGAAGAACGGCGGATCGGCGACAAAGATGGCGTCGGCGTCGACCCGGACCTCCGGATGACGGGCCTGGAGCAGGTCGCAGACCTCCCAGTGAGTGGTCGCCCGCCGGCCGTCGAGCAGGCCCGTCGCGGCCAGCACCAGGGCGCCCGAGCAGACGCTGCCGATGCGGTGCGTCGTGTCGCGGCGCGCGACCAGCCAGTCGAGCAGCGGCCCGCCCTCCAGACCCCGCAACCCGGCATCGGAACCCCCAGCGACGAGGATCGTGTCGAGGTCGTCGGGCAGGTCGGCGAGGGCCGTGGCGCCGGCGAGGATGAGGCCGGAATTGCAGCGGATGTCACCGCCGTCCGCCGAAGCCAGAATCGGCCGGTAGCGGTCACCCCCGCCATAGGTGTTGGCCATGGAAAACACTTCCAGCGGGCCGACGAGGTCGAGCGACTGGACGCCGGGATAGCCGACGAGGGCGATGGTTCGGGGGCGGGCGTCAGGACGGGTCATTGGCGCAATATGCGATATCAATGACATTTCCGCCAGTCCGATCTTTCGTCAGGATTGTCCCATCGCCGGATCCCCCGGCCGAGATGGAGACAAGACCATGACCGACCAATGCCCCTGCAGCCCCTGCACCTGCCCGTCCTGCGACTGCGGCCCGTCCTGCCAGTGCGGCTCAGCCTGCGCCTGCGCCGCCCCGTGCGCCGCGCCCAAGGCCGTCGCCTGATCATCGCCCCCCGCCCCCCGGCCCCGCTGAGCGGCGCCGGGGGTCTCTATCCTGGAGAGACTTTCGCCATGCGCGTGCCCCTGCTGATCATCGCCGGCTTCCTCGCCCTGCCCCTCGTCGCCGCCGAGGCCGCCGACCGGCTGGCCGTCGAGACGCCCGTCGTTGCCGCGGGCCGCGGCGCAGCCGACCGCCTGACCCTGCCCGCGCCGAAGGCCGGCCGCACCCGGCCGCTGGTGGTGGTCGTCGGCGAGAACGTCGGCGCAGAAGTGACCGACTTCATTGTCCCCTATGGCGTCCTGAAGGACTCCGGCGTCGCCGAGGTGCGCAGCCTGTCGACCGGCGAAGGCCCGATCCAGCTGCGCATGGCGCTGAAGATCCGCGCCGACCAGACGCTGGCGCAGTTCGACCTCGCCGAGCCGGCCGGGGCCGACATCGTCATCGTGCCGGCGCAGATGTCGCCGAAGGACAAGGTCCTGACCGCCTGGGTCAGGGACCAGGCCGACCGCGGCGCGGTGATCGTCTCCGTCTGCGAAGGCGCGCGGGTGCTGGCCAATGCCGGCCTGCTGCGCGGCCGCCGCGCGACGACCCACTGGGGGGCGATGAAGGCGCTGGAAAAGGCGTATCCCGACACCACCTGGGTGCGTGACCGGCGCTATGTGCAGGACGGGTCAATCATTTCCACGACCGGCGTGACCGCCTCGATCCCGATGTCGCTGGCGCTGGTCGAGGCGATCGGCGGACGGGGGGCGGCCGAAGCGACCGCCCGGCGGCTGGGCGTGAGCGACTGGAGCGCCGCGCACCACACGGCCGACTTCCACCTGTCGAAGGGCGACTACGCCCATGCGATCGGCCTGCTGGCGGCGGTGTGGTCGCACGAGACGGTCGAGGCCCCCATCGCCGACGGTGTCGACGAGGTGGCCCTGGCCCTGCGCGCCGACGTCTGGCAGCGCAGCTTCCGGGCGAAGGTGGCGACCACGCGGACCGGGCGGGCGCCGGTGGTGTCGCGTCACGGCCTGACGATTCTGCCCGACGCGGAGCCGGTCGCCGGCCGCTACCGGATTCCGGGCGACGCCGGGCCGGCCGCGCCGCAGCTCGACCAGGCCCTGGCCGCCATGGGCCGGCGCTACGGCCCGTTCGCCGTGCGCCTGGCCCGGCAGGGGCTGGAATACAACACGCCGCCGCGGCCGGCGCCCTGAGCCGCGGCGGCGCTGGAGCCGGGCGGTCCTCACGGGAAGGGCGGCCTATCCGTCCGACGGACGCGCGGCGGGCGGACCGTCTCCCGGCGCGTGCAGGCCCTGCACCGGGGCTCCGAGCAGCGCCATCCGCTGGTCGCCCGCCTCGCGCATGAACGGCTGGGTCCGGGCGAAATAGGCGCGCGGCGTCATGCCCAGGTAGTAGTGAAACTCCCGAATGAAGTGGGACTGGTCGACATAGTGGCTGTCGATGAGGCCGCTCCACGCCCCCGGGGCCGCGTCGCGCATGGCCGCCAGGGTGCGCAGGAAGCGCTGGCGCCGCAGCAGGCGCTTGGGCGTCAGGCCGAAATAGCGCAGGCAGAGCCGCTCCAGCTGGCGCACGGAAACAGAGAGGTCGCCGGCCCAAGCCTCCACAGAGCGCGGCTGGGCCGTCACCAGGGCGGTGTGGGCGCGCGCCACAATCGGCGGCGCCAGGGGGCGATCGGCGATCAATGCGATGAAGTAGGCGTCGAGCATCGCCAGGGCCTCGGCGTCCGAACCCGCCCCACGCAGCCGTGCGAGCAGAGCCTCGACACCCGGACCGAAGGCGTCCGACAGAGGTCGCAGGCGGTTGGCGAAGGCATCCGCCGACTGACCGGTCAACCGCACCCAGCCCTCCGGCAACACGCCCATGCCGATGAGGACTCCCGGCGAGCCTCGCACGAACGCGCCCCGTTCGAGCATGCCGGTCAGGGCTGCGTCGGGCAGGGTCTCGACCTCCGCCTCGCCGGCGAACCGCACCTGCCACTGGCCGGTCAGCACCAGACGGGGATTGGCCCACTCCGGGTGAATGATGTCCTCGACGACGCCGGGCCCGAGGGCGCGCAGGATGTAGTAGGTCGAGATGGCTCCCCGCAGCTCCGGGGCCGGCAGATGAAAACGCACAGTCGCGGTCGACATGACGCTCCTTCGCGGGGGCCTGCGGCACGCGCCAGCGGCGGAATGTCGCAATCCTACAATTTCAACGCAAGCGGGAGTCCTAGAAGGGATCACCCCCAAAAGCGGGTCGGGGTCAGGCGCACAAGGTTCAGGCCGGCGTTCGACGGGGGCTGCCTCCGACCCATGAAACGAAATGAGGAAACCCAGCCATGAAAGCCATTCTCGCCACGACCGCAGGGGTCTTCACCCTGATGGGCGGCGTCGTCCAGGCCGCTGAAGCGCCGATCGGATACATCGGGGCCTCGGGCGGCAGCGCCAGTATTGACGCCGGCCCGGCCGGCTCAGCCGACGCAGGCCTGACTAACCTTCAGGGCCTTGTGGTCCTGCCGCTCGGCCCAGGACTCGACTTCGAGTTCGCCGCCGAGGGCACCGAGATCGACGGTGATCAGGTGACCTCGCCCAAGGCGCGGCTGATGTTCAATGTCGGGCCGGGAAGGCTGGGCGGATTCGTGGGCGGCGCCAGCGGAGATAATTTCGACCTTACCGGCGGGGGCGTTGAGGGTCGATTTACCCTCTCGCCCGACTGGCGGCTGGACGCCCTGGCCGGTGCTGCGTCGGGGGACGCCGACGCCTGGGCCGGCCGCGCCGAACTGCGGTTCTTCGTCTCTGACAACACCCGGCTCGACGGCTTCGCCAATTTCGTCAATTTCGACGCGGGCGGCGGCAGCGACGACGGCTGGATCTTCGGCATCGGCGCAGAGCACCAGTTCGGCGGCGCGCCCGTTTCCCTGTTCGGCCGCGCCGAACACGGCGAACTGAGCGACACCAACATCGCGTCGGACTCCTTCCGGATCGGGGTGCGCTGGAACTTCGGCGGCGGGACCCTGCGCGACCGGGACATGGACGGTCAGTCTTCGGCCGGCTTCACCGACCTGTTCGGCGGCGACCTGCTGCGCGGCCTGGCCGCCGCGCTGAGCGCGCCGCCGCCCTCGCCCCCGCCGCCGCCGCCGCCGCCGCCCGGCTCGACCTAGGCAGCGGTCACGGCATCCCTCCCCCAACCCCCGCAGGGGGAGGGATGCCGTCCCTATCGCTCCCAGCCCTCCGCGAACGGGAAGCGCTCGGCCCAGAACGCCGCCAGTCGGGGATCGGCGTCGACACGCCGGACCACCGGCGTCAGGCCCGGCGCTTCGCGATAGAAGCGGTTGCGGCCGGGGCCCCAGCGGCTGACCACCGTGACATAGAGGTCGAGCACCGACAGGTCGTCGCCGAGCAGATAGTGGCCGGCCGGGGCGATCTGGCCGTCCATCATGCGCCAGCAGTCGGCGATGCGCTCCGCCGTCGCCGCCTTGATCCGCTCGCCCTGGGCCGGATCGGGGCCGCCGAGGCGCGAGGGCTCGTCCCGCACCCAGAACAGCGAATAGATCGCCGCCGGGACAAAGGTCATCCAGCGCAGGAACTGACCGCGGCGCGGATCGCCGACCGGGGGCCCCAGGCGCGCCTCCGGGTGACTGTCCGCCAGCCAGACGAGGATCGCCGCGCTCTCGGTCAGGACCTCCCCCGACGGCAGGACCAGAGCCGGAATCTGCATGAGCGGATTGACCTTTTCCACCATCGCCAGGACCTCGGGATCGAAATCCCAGGTGGCCGCCTCGACGATGTCATAGGGCAGGCCGATCAGCGTCAGCGCCGCCTCGACCGGCACGCTGCCGGATCCCAGGGCGCCGTAGACGGTCAACGATTGGTTCATCATCTTATCCACAATCTCACAACATCTTGTGGGTTGCGTCAGCGTGACCACTAGATGTGTCGCGGTGGTTTGATACGGTGCCATCCTATCTTGCTGCTTCGATTCCCGCCCGCCCTCGTCCGGAGTTCGTCACCGTGACCGCCTCGTCCAAGCTCATCCTGCCCGGCCTGCTCACCCCTTCGGCGGCCTACAAGCCGTTCCGCTACCCGTGGGCCTATGACATGTGGAAGCGTCAGCAGCAGGTCCACTGGATGCCTGAAGAGGTGCCGCTGGGCGAGGACTGCAAGGACTGGGCGGCGAACCTGAACGATCGCGAGCGCAATCTGCTGACGCAGATTTTCCGCTTCTTCACCCAGGGCGATATCGAGGTCCAGGACAACTACATGGAGCGCTACGGTCGGGTGTTCAAACCGACCGAGGTCAAGATGATG
>CANJYY010000213.1 GCA_947479185.1 Caulobacteraceae bacterium | reverse complement strand
TGTCTCGGCGGCGACGGTCACCAGCGCCAGCTTCGTCGGTCTTGTCAGTACCGCTCCAGCGGATCCCGAAGCCATGGCCGCGGCGGTCAACAAGATGATCGCCGCGCCGTCAGGCAGCGATCAGCCCTTGAACGGCGGTCCGCAGTCCGTCGACCGGGATCTGTACGACTCCCGGCTCGACCCGCCCGGTCACGGATCCGGTCTCGACGAGTCGATGGTCCCCTATCGCGGGCTCACTGATCACGGCTGGATCGTCTGATCGCGGGGACGCTCACGACGACGTCGATTGACGGGCGGGGCGGCGAAGGCGATGTCCGGGCATGACCGATGCCCAGACTCCGCCTGTCGTCCTGATCTCGCACGAGATGCTGCTGCCGCTGCAGGGCGCTCTCGAACCGGCTTACCGGGTCATTCGCCTGTGGGAGCACCCGGACCGGGCGGCTTTCCTCGCCGGGGCCGGGCGCGAGGTGCAGGCCATCGTCCACGCCGGCGAGATCAAGCTGTCGCCGGACCTGCTGCGCGACATGCCGAAGCTCGGCCTGATCGCCTGCGTCAGCGTCGGCTATGACGGCGTCGACGTGCCCTGGTGCCGGGCCCACGGCATCGCCGTCAGCCATTCGCAGGGCCTCAACGCCGAGGATGTGGCGGACCACGCGGTGGGCGCCTTCCTGGCCGCCTGGCGCGGCATCGTGCTGGGCGACCGGATCGTGCGGGAAGGCCGCTGGACCCACGCCGACCGCATGCGGCCCCGGCCGGGCCTGAGGGGGCGCAAGGCCGGCATCGTCGGGCTGGGCCATATCGGCGCGGCGGTCGCCCGCCGGGTCGAGGCGTTCGGCATGACCGTTTCCTGGTGGGGGCCCAACGACAAGGACAGCGCCTGGCCGAAGGCCGAGGGGCTGCTGGCGCTGGCCCGCGACAGCGACGCGCTGTTCGTCTGCTGCCGGGGCGACGCGGCCAACCATCATCTGATTTCCGCGCCCGTGATCGAGGCGCTCGGCGCGCGCGGCTGCCTGGTCAATGTCGCGCGGGGCTCGGTGGTTGATGAAGACGCCCTGATCGCCGCGCTGAAGGACGGGCGCCTCGGCATGGCGGCGCTGGACGTGTTCGAGACCGAGCCGACTCCGGCCGCGCGCTGGGCCGATGCGCCCAATACCGTGCTGACCCCGCACACCGCCGGCGGGACGCTGGAGAGCATCCCGAAAATGGTCGGCCAGACGCTGGAGAACCTGCGGCGGTTCTTCCATGGCGAGCCGCTGCTGTCGCCGGTTCAGGGCTGAACGGACCCGCGCCGCGACTTGACTTGATCATATAAAGATATCTTTATATCCCCATGGCGATGTCATCGGGACAGGTGGTCGAGATACTGCGCGCGGCGGGCGAACCGACGCGGCTGCGAATGCTCGCCCTGCTGGCGCGGGAGGAGCTTTCGGTGCTCGAACTGTGCACCGTGCTCGACCAGAGCCAGCCGCGCGTGTCCCGCCACCTCAAGCTGCTGGCCGAGGCCGGGCTGGTCGAGCGTTTCCCGGACGGGGCCTGGGTGTTCTATCGCCTGGCGATCCAGGGCGGGGCCCGGGCGCTGGCCGACCAGACCCTGGCCCTGATCGCGGCCGATGATCCCGATCTGGCCGCGGACGCCGACCGGTTGTCGCGGGTGGCCACCGAACGCGGGGCCGAGGCCGCCGCCTATTTCGCCCGCAACGCCGCCCGCTGGGACGAGATGCGCTCGCTGTACGTCGCCGAGGCCGAGGTCGAGGCGGAGATTCGCAAGGCTGTCGGCCCCGCGCCGCTGGGCCTGATGGTCGATCTGGGCGCAGGCACCGGCCGCATGCTGACCCTGCTGGCCGGACAGGCCCGCCGCGCGGTCGGCCTGGACCTGTCGCAGCAGATGCTCAACATCGCCCGGGTCAATGTCGGTGAGGCGGGCCTGACGGCCTGCGAACTGCGTCACGGCGACATCTTCGACACCGGGCTTCCCGGCGGCTGCGCCGATCTGGTGACGGTGCACCAGGTGCTGCACTACCTGGGGGATCCGGCCGCGGCCGTAGCCGAGGCCGCGCGACTGGTCGCCGCGACCGGGCGGCTGCTGATCGTCGATTTCGCCCCGCATGCGCTGGAATATCTGCGCGAACAGCATCAGCATCGGCGGCTCGGCTTCTCCGACGAGGAGATCGGCCGCTGGGTGACCGCCGCCGGGCTCGAACTCGAAACCGCCGCCGCCCTGCCGCCCGCGGCCGAGGCGGGACTGACCGTGAAGATCTGGACGGCCCGACGGCCCGCCCTGGCCGAAAGGAGCGCCGCATGACCCTTCCCCCCGCCCAATCCTCGGCCCTGGGTCCCGTCGCCCGCGCCGGCGGCCGCGACAACGGCGTGCGCGTGTCGTTCGAGTTCTCGCCGCCCAAGACGCCGCAGGCCGAGGAAAGCCTGTGGGCCGCCATCCGCCGGCTGGAGCCGCTGAATCCGTCGTTCGTCTCGGTGACCTACGGCGCCGGCGGCTCGACCCGCGAGCGGACCCACCGCACGGTCAAGCGCATGCTCGACGAGACCACGCTGAAGCCGGCCGCCCACCTGACCTGCGTCGGGGCCTCCCGCGAGGAGGTCGACGAGGTGGTGCGCGACTACTGGGAAAGCGGCATCCGCCACATCGTGGCCCTGCGCGGCGACCCGCCCGGGGCCATTGGCGGCGCCTATGAGCCGCGCGCGGACGGCTATCTCAACGCCACCGAGCTGACGGCGGGCATTCTCAAGGTCGCGCCGTTCGAGGTGTCGGTCAGCCTGTATCCCCAGGTCCATCCGGAAAGCCCGGGCATCGACCACGACATCGACGTGCTGAAGGCCAAGGTCGACGCCGGCGCGACGCGGGCGATCACCCAGTTCTTCTTCGACACCGACGTGTTCCTGCGGTTCATGGACAAGGTCCGCAAGGCCGGGGTGACCATTCCGATCTCGCCGGGGATCATGCCGGTCAGCAACTTCAAGGGCCTGCAGCGCATGGCCGAGCCGTGCGGCATCCCGCTGCCGTCCTGGCTGGGCGGGCTGTTCGACGGGCTGGACGACGATCCCGACACCCGCCGGCTGATCGCCGGCTCGGTGGCCGCCGAGATGTGCGCCAGGCTGGCCGAGGAAGGCTTCAGCGACTTCCACTTCTACACCCTCAACCGGGCCGACCTCGTCTACGCCATCTGCCGCGTGCTGGGCGTGCGCGAGGCCCCGATCGCCCCGAAGGAGGCCGCGGCATGACCCGTCTGGACCGTATCGCCGCCCTCAAGGCCGCCGCCAAACAGCGCATCCTCGTGCTCGACGGGGCCTGGGGCGTGATGATCCAGCGCCAGGGTCTGACCGAGGAAGACTTCCGTGGCGAGCGCTTCGCCGACCACCCGGGCCAGCTGAAGGGCAACAACGACGTCCTGTGCCTGACCCGGCCGGACATCATCGCCGGGCTGCACGACGCCTATTTCGCGGCCGGCGCCGACATCAGCGAGAGCAACACCTTCAGCGCCACCTGGATCGCCCAGCGCGACTACAGCCTGGAAAGCGCCGCCTACGACATCAACCTCGAGGGCGCGAAGCTGGCCCGGGCCGCCGCCGATCGCTGGACCGAGAAGACGCCGGACAAGCCGCGCTTCGCCGCCGGCTCGATCGGGCCGCTGAACGTCATGCTGTCGATGTCTTCGGACGTGAACGATCCGGGCGCGCGGACCGTGACCTTCGACCAGGTCTACGAGGCCTATCGCGAGCAGGTGAGGGGGCTCTACGAGGGCGGGGTCGACCTGTTCCTGATCGAGACCATCACCGACACCCTGAACTGCAAGGCGGCGATCAAGGCGATCCTCGACCTGCGCGACGAGGACGGCCACGAAGAGCTGCCGATCTGGATCAGCGGCACCATCACCGACCGATCGGGCCGCACCCTGTCGGGCCAGACGGTCGAGGCCTTCTGGAACAGCGTGCGCCACGCCAAACCGTTCGCCATCGGCCTGAACTGCGCGCTCGGCGCCGACCTGATGCGGCCGCACATCGCCGAGCTGTCGCGCATCGCCGACACCCTGGTCGCGGCCTATCCCAACGCCGGCCTGCCCAACGCCATGGGCCAGTACGACGAGGAGCCGCACCAGACGGCCTGCAGCCTGCACGAGTGGGCCGGGAGCGGCATCGTCAACATCGTCGGCGGCTGCTGCGGCACGACGCCCGACCACATCGCCCATGTGGCCCAGTCGGTCGCCGGCATGGCCCCGCGCGCCGTACCCGAGCGCCCGACCGCCATGCGGCTGGCCGGGCTGGAAGCGTTCGAGCTGGCGTGATGACGGCCCTCAAGGTCACCCTCGCCCTCGGGCCCATCGAGACCGAGATGCTGCGCGACATCCGCAGCCGGCTGAACCGGCGGGCGGTCAGCGACGCGGCGCTGTTCTCGCTGGGCGCGGCCTTCCTGACCGCCTGCGGGCGGGCCGACATCCCGCCGACAACGTCCGTGCCGGCCAAGACGCTGTCGGGGCCGCTGGTGGTGAAGATCGCCGGCACGGCCGACCTCGCCACCCTGTCGCGGCTGGTCGCGACGCTGGCCGAACACCGCACCCTCGATCCGAAATGCTGGCCCGGCCTCGTCGCCGCCGGCGCCCCGCAAGCCATCCTCAGCCGGAGACTCGCGCTCGCGGGTCGGGAAGCGCCTGTCGAGATCTCGCAATGACCCCTCCACCGCTCATCCCGGCGAAGGCCGGGACCCAGGCTTTTTCCGGAAAGCGCTGGCGTCGGCGGTTCGAAAGCAAAAACACCTGGGTCCCGGCCTTCGCCGGGATGAGCGGAATTTGAGTGTTATGAGACCTGTCTTCGTCAATATCGGTGAGCG
The DNA here is from genome assembly GCA_947479185.1 of Caulobacteraceae bacterium. Taxonomy (GTDB): domain Bacteria; phylum Pseudomonadota; class Alphaproteobacteria; order Caulobacterales; family Caulobacteraceae; genus Caulobacter. Next base: position 610 of record CANJYY010000213.1, on the reverse strand, counting down.
CACCAACGTCACCGGCTCGGCCAGATTCCGCAAGCTGGTGGCCGAGGGCGACTATGCCGCCGCCCTGTCCGTGGCCCGCCAGCAGGTCGAGGCCGGGGCGCAGGTCATCGACATCAACATGGACGAGGGGCTGCTGGATTCGAAGGCGGCCATGGTCACCTTCCTCAACCTGATCGCCGCCGAGCCGGACATCGCCCGCGTGCCGGTGATGATCGACAGTTCCAAGTGGGAGATCATCGAGGCCGGCCTGCGCTGCGTGCAGGGCAAGGCCATCGTCAACTCGATCTCGATGAAGGCCGGCGAGGCGGAGTTCATCGCCCAGGCCAGGCTCTGCCTGCGCTATGGCGCCGCCGTGGTGGTCATGGCCTTCGACGAGGAAGGCCAGGCCGACACCGCCGCCCGCAAGGTGGCCATCTGCGAGCGGGCCTACCGCATCCTCGTCGACCAGGTCGGATTCCCGCCCGAGGACATCATCTTCGACCCCAACATCTTCGCCGTGGCGACCGGGATCGAGGAGCACGACAACTACGCCGTCGACTTCATTGAGGCGACGAGGATTATCAAGCAAGCCCTTCCCTATGCTCGCGTTTCGGGTGGGGTGTCGAACGTC
>CANJYY010000212.1 GCA_947479185.1 Caulobacteraceae bacterium | reverse complement strand
GTGGTGGTGACCACATGGGCGTGCGGCACGGGGTTGGGATAGGCGCCGCCGGCGACCAGGCCGGCGTAGTGGGCCATGTCGACCATCAGCAGGGCGCCGACACTGTCGGCAATCTCGCGGAAGCGCTTGAAGTCGATGGCGCGGCCGTAGGCCGAGCCGCCGGCGATGATCAGCTTGGGCTTCTCGCGCTCGGCCACCTCGGCGACGTTGTCATAGTCGATGTACTGGTCCTGCTGGCGCACGGTGTAGGCCACCGGCTTGAACCACTTGCCAGACTGGTTGGCCGGGCTGCCGTGGGTCAGGTGGCCGCCGGCGGCCAGATCCATGCCCATGAAGGTGTCGCCCGGCGTCAGGAGGGCCAGGAAGACCGCCTGGTTGGCCTGGGCGCCCGAGTGCGGCTGGACGTTGGCGAAGCCGGCGCCGAAAAGTTCCTTGGCCCGCTCGATGGCCAGGGTCTCAAGCACGTCGACGTATTCGCAGCCGCCATAGTAGCGCTTGCCCGGATAACCCTCGGCGTACTTGTTGGTCAGGATCGAGCCCTGGGCCTCGAGCACCGCCTTGCTGACAATGTTTTCCGAGGCGATCAGCTCGATCTGGTTCTGCTGGCGCTTCAGCTCGTGCGCGATGGCCTCGGCGATCACGGGATCGGCCGTGGCGAGATCGGCGCCGAAGAAGGCGGGGCGGATCGGTGTGGAAGCGTTCATGGGCATACCCCTGCTGGCTGCGGCGCTGGCGCGCCCTCTTTAGCGATCATGTCGCCATGATCAATCGGAACCCGGCGGCGCCGGGCGCGTTGGTCGAGAAACCCGCCGGTTCGTGAACGCTCGACGGGAAATGACGTGCATGTTTCAGACAGGAGTCCCCGCGATGACCGACGAGACCATCGACAAGGGCCCATCGGATGCGGACATCCTTCTCTGCTCGGCCGAGATCGTGGCCGCCTATGTGGGGCGAAATTCGGTGGGGGCCAGCGCCCTGCCGGGCCTGATTCACACTGTCCACGGCGCCCTGACCGGCCTGTCCGGCCCGCCTGCGGTCCCCGTGCGGGAACGGCCGAAGCCGGCCGTGCCGATCTCGCGCTCGGTGCAGCGGGATTACATCGTCTGCCTGGAAGACGGAGCGCAGTTGAAGATGCTGAAGCGCTACCTGCGCTCGCGCTTCGACCTGAGTCCCGAGGAATACCGCCGCCGGTGGGGCCTGCCCCCGGACTACCCGATGGTCGCGCCGGCCTACGCCGAGCGTCGCTCTGAGTTCGCCAAGCGAATCGGACTGGGAAAGGGCGTGAGGCGGCGGGCTTGATCCCTTAGGCGGCGTATCCGCCCACGCGGGCGATATTGCAGTGGGCCCAGAGATTTTCCAGCGACTTGACCAGATCGCGCATCATCGCGTCGGTGTGGAAAGGCGTGGGCGTGAAGCGCAGCCGTTCGGTGCCGCGCGGCACGGTCGGGAAGTTGATCGGCTGGACGTAGATGCCGTGGTCTTCCAGCAGCATGTCCGAGACCATCTTGCAGTGGACGGCGTCGCCGACCATCACCGGCACGATGTGGCTGACCGAGCTCTCCATGACCGGCAGGCCGGCGGCCTTCATCATGGCCTTGAGAGTCGCGGCGCGCTCCTGGTGCTGGTCGCGGACCTCGTTGTGCTCCTTGAGCCAGCGCACGGAGGCCAGCGCGCCGGCGGTCAGGGCCGGCGGCAGCGAGGTGGTGAAGATGAAGCCCGAGGCGTAGGACCGGATCGCGTCGACGATCACCGCGTCGGCGGCGATGTAGCCGCCCATGACGCCGATGGCCTTGCCCAGCGTGGCCTCGATGATGTCGATCTCGGCGGCGATGTCGTCGCGCTCGGAGACGCCGCCGCCGCGCTGGCCGTAGAGGCCGACCGCATGGACTTCGTCGATGTAGGTCATGGCGCCGTACTTCTTCGCCAGCGCGACCGTGCCGCGGATGTCGGAGATGTCGCCGTCCATCGAATAGACGCTCTCGAACGCGACCAGCTTGGGGGCATCGGGATCGGCCTCGGCCAGCAGTTGCTCGAGGTGGGCCAGATCGTTGTGGCGGAAGATCTTGCGCGCGCCGCCGCCGTTGCGGATGCCGCTGATCATCGAGGCGTGGTTCAGCTCGTCGGAGAAGATGATCAGCCCTGGCAGGATCTTGTACAGCGTCGCCAGCGTCGCCTCGTTCGAGACGTAGCCGGAGGTGAACAGCAGGGCCGATTCCTTGTGGTGAAGGTCGGCCAGTTCGCGTTCGAGTTCGACGTGGAAGTGGGTGGTGCCGGAGATGTTGCGCGTGCCGCCCGAGCCGGTGCCGGTGGCGTCGATGGCTTCGTGCATGGCGTCGACGACGACCGGGTTCTGGCCCTGGCCGAGATAGTCGTTGGAACACCAGACGATGACTTCGGATTCCGAACCGTCGTCACGCGTCCAGGTCGCCCGCGGAAAATCGCCGCGATGGCGCTTGAGATCAGCGAAAACCCGGTAACGGCCCTCGTCGCGAACCTTCGCAACGGCGGTCTCGAAAGCGGCCTTGTAATCCATCGACAACGCCCGGCCCCGATGTGACGGTCGCCCCGCCCCGGCCGGCTCCTGTTTTATGTTTCGCGGGCTTATAGGCACCCCCGGACTCCCGTGTCCACTTACGGGAGTTTCATGTGGCAACGTATTACGTGAATCGCCGCAGGTCTTTCGCGAACGGCTCTCAGGTAACGGGTTGCAGGATGGCCGGTCCCGGGCCGGGGTGAATTGATCCAGCGCAAATGCCGCGGTCAGACCTTCAATTCGTCGAGCTTGCCGCGGAACATCTGCAGCATGGCCGAAAAGTCCTTCTGGCCGTGCCCCAGTCCGTCGAACAGGGCGTAGAGCGCCTCCGCCTGGGCGCCCATCGGCGTCGAGGCTCCGGCGCGCGCCGCCGCTTCCTGGGCAAGCTTCAGATCCTTCAGCATCAGGGCGCTGAGGAAACCGCCCTCGTAGTTGCGGTTCGACGGCGCCGTCGCGACCGGGCCCGGCCACGGGCAATAGGTGGTCAGCGACCAGCACTGGCCCGACGACTTCGAGCCGATCTCGTAGAATCGCTCCGGATCGAGGCCGAGCTTTTCGGCCAGCGCAAAGGCCTCGCAGACGCCGATCATCGAGATGCCGAGCAGCATGTTGTTGCAGATCTTGGCCGCCTGGCCCGAGCCGGCCGCGCCGGCATGGAACACCACCCGGGCCATCGGCTGCAGGATCGCCTCGAACGCGGCGTAGTCGTCGGCCTCGCAGCCGACCATGAAGGCCAGGGTGCCGGCCTCCGCAGCCATGATGCCGCCGCTGACCGGGGCGTCGGCGAACCGGAAGCCCTTCTCCTTCGCCTGCTCCCCGACCGCGCGGGCGCTGTCGATGTCGATGGTCGAGCAGTCGATCAGCAGCGCGGACGTCGGGGCGTGGGCCAGCACCTGTTCGCCATAGACCGACCGGACGTGCGGCCCGGCCGGCAGCATGGTGATAACGGCGTCGGCGTCCTTGACGGCCTCGGCGACCGAGGCCGCGGGGCGGCATCCGGCGGCGACGGCCTTGTCGACGGCGGCCTGCGACAGATCGAAGGCCCGGACCTCATGGCCGGCCTTCGCCTGGTTGGCGGCCATACCGGCCCCCATGTTGCCGAGGCCGATGAAAGCGATGCGGGTCATCTGTGTTCGCGCCGCCGGTTAGCGGGCGCTCCTCGGCTTGCGGAACTTGTAGACGAACTGGTCGGTCTGGCCGCGGATCGACGGGTCGAAGACGTTGACCGTCATCGAGTCGCGAGGATTGCGCAGCACCCGGCTCTCACCCTCGTAGATGAAGCCCGCGGCCTCGATCTCCCGTCGCACCAGCGCCGCGTCGATGCGGTGCAGGCTTTCGGCGTCACGCAGCCCCGTGCCGGCCTTGGCCGAATGGTCGATGACCAGATAGACGCCGCCGGGCTTGAGCGCGGCGAAGACGCGGCGATTGACCACCGACAGGTCGGCCGGCCCCATGAAGCTCAGATGCATGTCGTGGTAGTTCTGGGCGGTGAACACCAGGTCGACCTTTTCCGGCGCGGAGAAGGTCGGCAGGGTCTGCAGGATCATCCGCGTATTGCCGTAGGGCGGCTTGCCGATGAAGGCGGCGACCGACGGCGGGCGGCCCTTGGCCAGGACGGTCAGTTCGTCGGGCACATAGGCGTAGACCCGGCCGGCCGGGCCGACGGCGCGCGACAGGATGCGGGTGAAATAGCCGGAGCCCGGCACCAGATCGACGACCTTCATGCCGGGGCGCAGCCCGGCGAACATCAGGATCTCGCCGGGCTTGCGGCCGGCGTCGCGGGCGCGATCGCCCTCGGGTCGGGCCGGATCGGACAGCGCCGCGCTCAGGAACGACGGCAGCACGACCGGCGCGTCGGCGGGCGGCGGCGGCGGGGGCGGCGGAACGGTCTCGCAGGCGGCGAGCGCCAGAACGGCCGCCACGGCGAGCCAACGGGCCTGGAACTTCATCCTGATGTCTTCCCCAATTGCGTTACCCCGACCCGGCTCTTGTCCTACGCCGGTTCCGGTCTCAAGTCAGCGGCGTCCATTCCTCGTCGGCCGGAAGCGGCGCGAAGATGTCGTCCAGCAGGGTGTCGGAGACGGCCGCGACCGTCGGCGGATCCCAGCTGGGCGCGTTGTCCTTGTCGATGATGACCGCCCGCACGCCTTCAAGGAAGTCATGTCGGCGCACCACCCGCGAACCGATGCGGTATTCCATGGCCATGTTGGCGGCGAAGTCGTCCAGCGCCGCGCCGGTCCTGAGCTGGCGCCAGGCGACCTTCAGCGTCTGCGGCGACTTGGTCTTGAGGGTCGCCAACTGGGCGGCCGCCCATTCGCCGGGCTCGACCTCGAGATTGGCGAGGATCGCCTCGACGTCGCCCGCGCCGAACAGCCGGTCGATATCGGCCTGGTGCGCGGCGATCGGCGCGTGGCCCGCGTCCTCGACGAAGCCGGCCAGCGCTGCCGCAACGCTGCCCGGATGGGCCAGCAGGGCCGCCTTGAAGGCTTCAACCCTCTCGGCCGGCATGTAGTGGGTGGCGATGCCGAGCGCGCAGCAGTCGGCCGCCTTGATCCGCGCGCCGGTCAGGGCCAGCCAGAGGCCCGCCTTGCCCGGCAATCGTGGCAGGAACCAGCCGCCGCCGACGTCCGGGAACAGGCCGATGCCGGTCTCGGGCATGGCGAAGGTGGTCCGCTCGGTGGCGATCCGCACATCGGCCGGCAGCGACAGGCCGACACCGCCGCCCATGGTCACCCCGTCCATCACCGCCACGACAGGCTTGGGGTAGGTGAACAGCAGATGGTTCAGCCGGTACTCGGTGTGGAAGAACTTCCGCGCCGCCACCGCGTCGCCCGCCCCGCTCTCGGCCAGCATGCGGATGTCGCCGCCGGCGCAGAAGCCGCGCTCGCCGCTGTGGTCGATGAGGATGGCCTGGACCGCTTC
>CANJYY010000211.1 GCA_947479185.1 Caulobacteraceae bacterium | reverse complement strand
GCCGAAGGGCTGGACGTCCTCGGCATCACGCCGCGCAGCGTCGAGGCGATCGCCCCGACCTACCTCTATCGCTATCGCAAGGGCGGCCAGTACGCGGCGGCGCCTGAAGGGGCCTTTTAGCGACGGACGGAATGCAGACGGGGACATGTACTCCAGTACGTGTCCCCCGCCGCCTTCGAACCTGATGGGGACACCTACCAAGAGGTGCGTGTCCCCGGCTGTGGCTACGCCAGATAGATCCACCCCAGGCCAACCGCCCCGACGAGGATCCGCCACCAGCCGAACGGCGCGAGGCCGCGCTTCGACACAAAGTCGAGCAGCACCTTCACGACCACCAGGCCGGACAGGAACGAGACCACGAAACCCACGGCCAGCAGGCCGAGGTTGTCGCCCTGCATCAGGCTTTCGCGGCTTTCCCAGAAGTCCTTGGCGAAGGCCCCGACCATGGTCGGGATGGCGAGGAAGAAGCTGAACTCGGCCGCCGCGCGCTTGTCGACGCCGAGCAGCACGCCGCCGACGATGGTCGCGCCGGATCGCGATACGCCCGGGATCATCGCCAGACACTGGACCAGGCCGATGCCGAGCGAGGTCAGCAGCGGCAGTGTCATCGCGTCATGCTGCTTCGGCGCCGGGCTCCAGCGGTCGATGGCCAGCAAGACCACGCCGCCGATGATCAGCGACCAGCAGATCACCTGCGGGCTCTCGAACAGAACCGTCTTGATGAAGTCGTAGAGCAGGAAGCCGAACACCACCGCCGGCGCGAAGGCGACCAGCACCGACAGGGTGAACCGGCGGGCCTCCGGCTGCGTCGGCAGGCCGATGAGCACCTTCCACAGGCGTCGGAAATACAGCGCCACCACCCCCAGGATCGCGCCCAGCTGGATCAGGACGATGAAGTCGTTCCACGTCTGGCCCTGCAGTCCCAGCGCCAGCTTGGCCAGCAGCAGGTGGCCGGTCGAGGAGACCGGGATGAATTCGGTCAGCCCTTCGACGATCCCGAGGATGATGGCGGCGAGGAGGTCGCTCATGAGAGCCCTTCTTGGCTATGGTCTACAAACGGGACGGTATGGGCGGGGTCGATCGGCAATCCCTGCCGGGTTTTGTGGCAAAGAGTCGGATTGTGGTCCTAAAAGTGGACAATCGCATTTTTCATGCGTTTCCCAGCCCCTAGAACGCCTGCCGAGCAATGTTTTTCTTCATGAAGGCTGGAGCGCGGCATGGCCGAGCGGATGCTTAAGTTCACGACCATCGATCGCCGCACTCCGGAGAAGCGGGAGGCGCGAGAGCGCGACCGCGACTTCCATGAAATCTACGCCGACTTTATCGACGCGAAGGCCACCGAACAGGCCTCGCGTTGTTCCCAGTGCGGCGTCCCCTTCTGCCAGACCCACTGTCCGCTGCACAACAACATCCCCGACTGGCTGCGGATGACCGCGGCCGGCCGGCTGGAAGAGGCCTACAGCCTGTCCCAGGCGACCAACAACATGCCCGAGATCTGCGGCCGCATCTGTCCGCAGGACCGCCTGTGCGAAGGCAACTGCGTCATCGAGCAGTCGGGCCACGGCACCGTGACCATCGGCGCGGTCGAGCGTTACCTGAGCGACAAGGCCTGGGAAGAGGGCTGGGTGAAGCCGCTGGTCGCCCGCGCCGAACTCGGCCAGTCGGTCGGCATTGTCGGCGCCGGCCCCGCGGGCCTGGCGACGGCGGAAATCCTGCGTGAGCAGGGCTATGCCGTCACCGTCTACGACCGGCACGACCGCGCCGGCGGGCTGCTGATCTACGGCATCCCCGGCTTCAAGCTGGAGAAGGACGTCGTCGAGCGCCGCACCGAGCGGCTGGCCGAGGGCGGCGTGGTGTTCAAGCTGAACTTCGAGGTCGGCCGCGACGCCACCCTGCCGCAACTGCGCGAACGCCATGACGCGGTGCTGCTGGCCACCGGCGTCTACGCGGCCCGCGAACTCGAAATGCCGGGGACGGGGTCGGAGGGCGTCGTCGCCGCGCTGGACTATCTGATCGCCTCCAACCGCAAGGGCATGGGCGACATGGTCGCCGCCTTCGAGTCCGGCGCGCTCAACGCCGCCGACAAGGACGTCGTGGTCATCGGCGGCGGCGACACGGCCATGGACTGCGTCCGCACCGCCGTCCGCCAGGGCGCCCGGTCGGTCACCTGCCTCTATCGCCGCGACAAGGAGAACATGCCGGGCTCCCTGCGCGAGGTCACCAACGCCGAGGAAGAAGGGGTGGTCTTCGAGTGGCTGGCCGCCCCGCGCAGCCTGCTGGGCGAGGCCGACGGCGTCACCGGCGTGCGCGCCGTGCGCATGCGGCTCGGGCCGCCGGACAGCTCCGGCCGCCGCGCGCCCGAGCCTGTCGAGGGCTCGGACTTCGACCTGCCGGCCCAGCTGGTGATCAAGGCGCTCGGCTTTGATCCCGAAGACCTGCCCACGACCCTCTCGGCCCCCGACCTGTCGGTCAGCCGCTGGGGCACGGTCAAAATCGACCGCAAGACCCAGGCCGCCAGCCTCGACGGCGTGTTCGCCGCCGGCGACATCGCCCGCGGCGCCTCGCTGGTCGTCTGGGCCATCCGCGACGGCCGCGACGCCGCCGACTCCATCCACAGCTACCTGCAGGCGAAGGCGGATTCTCCCGCCCTCGTCGCGGCGGAGTGACTGACATGAGCGCCGAACTCACCCGCTATCTCGCCAACCGTCAGCTGCTGATCGACGGCCACGCCTATGATCCGTCGTCCGAGCGCGACAACTGCGGCGTCGGCCTGGTCTGTTCGATCGACGGCAAGCCGCGCCGCGAAGTGGTCGATCTGGCCATCAAGGCGCTGAAGGCCGTCTGGCACCGGGGCGCCGTCGACGCCGACGGCAAGACCGGCGACGGGGCCGGCATCCTGCTGTCCGTGCCGCAGGACTTCTTCATCGACCAGGTGCGCAACACCGGCCACAAGCTGCGCCCGGGCGCCATCGCCGTGGGCCAGATCTTCCTGCCGCGCACCGATCTGGGCGCCCAGGAAGCGGCGCGGACGATCGTCGAGAGCGAGGCCCTGCGCTTCGGATTCTACATCTACGGCTGGCGCCAGGTGCCGGTCGACACCTCGGTGATCGGCGAGAAGGCCAACGCCACCCGGCCCGAGATCGAGCAGATCATGCTCTCGCCGCCGTCGGGCATGGAAGGCGAGGCGCTGGAGCGCGCCCTGTTCCTCTGCCGCAAGCGGATCGAGAAGAAGGTCGCCGCCGCGGCGATCAACGACTTCTACATCTGCTCCCTGTCGGCCCGGTCGCTGATCTACAAGGGCATGTTCCTCGCCGAGAACATCGACGACTTCTATCCCGACCTGCGCGACGAGCGGTTCGCCGCGGCGGTGGCCATCTTCCACCAGCGCTACTCGACCAACACCTTCCCCCAGTGGCGGCTGGCCCAGCCGTTCCGGATGCTGGCCCACAACGGCGAGATCAACACGCTGAAGGGCAACACCAACTGGATGAAGAGCCATGAAATCCGCATGGCCGCCCAGGCGTTCGGCGATTTCGGCGATGACGTGAAGCCGGTCATCCAGCCCAGCGGCTCGGATTCCGCCGCCCTCGACAACACCTTCGAGGTGCTGGTCCGCGCCGGCCGCGACGCGCCGATGGTCAAGGCCCTGCTGATCCCGGAAGCCTGGGCCAGCAAGACCGACGAGCAGATGAAGCCGCAGCACCGCGCGCTCTACTCCTACTGCAACGCCGTGATGGAGCCGTGGGACGGCCCGGCCGCCCTGTGCGCCACCGACGGCCGCTGGGTCGTGGCCGGCAAGGACCGCAACGGCCTGCGCCCGCTGCGCGTGGCCTACACCGACGACGGCCTGGTCATCATGGGCTCGGAAGCGGGCATGTGCGGCGTCGCCGAGGAACGCATCGTCCGCAAGCTCAACATCTCGCCCGGGCGGATGATCGCCATCGATCTGGTCGAGGGCCGGCTCTACGATGAGGACGCGATCATCGACCGTCTGGCTGATGCGCATCCCTACACCGACTGGCTCGGCAACATGGTCGAGCTGGAAGAGAAGATCGGCCCGGGGCCCGAGCCCCGCCGCCACTACGGCGAGGAGCTGGCCCGCCGGCATGACCCTGGAAGACCTCGAACTGGTGCTCGCGCCGATGGTCGAGGACGGCAAGGAAGCCATCGGCTCGATGGGCGACGACACGCCGCTGGCCGTGCTGTCGGACAACTACCGGCCGCTGAGCCACTACTTCCGCCAGAACTTCAGCCAGGTGACCAACCCGCCCATCGACCCGCTTCGCGAGACCGGGGTGATGAGCCTGAAGACCCGCTTCAAGAACCTCGGCAACATCCTCGTCGAGGACGAAGCGCAGACCGACGTCTATGTGCTGGAAAGCCCGGTTCTGACGACCGGCATGTATGAGCGGATCCTCGGCTACATCGGCGACAAGGCCCTGGCGGTCATCGACTGCACCATGCCGATCCCGGCCGAGGAGGCCCGCCCCGGCGACGCCCTGCGCGCCAACCTCGACCGGATCCGGGCCGAGGCAGAGGACGCCGCCCTGCGCGGTTGCGCGACCATCGTGCTGACCGACGAGCACAGCGGTCCCGACCGCGTCGCCCTGCCGATGATCCTGGCCACGGGCGGGGTGCACGCGCACCTCGTGGGCAAGGGCCTGCGGTCCTACGTCTCGATCATCGTGCGCTCCGCCGAGTGCATGGACACCCACTATTTCGCGGTGCTGGTCGGCGTCGGGGCCACGGCGGTCAACGCCTGGCTGTCGCAGGAGAGCTTCCAGGACCGCCTCGAGCGCGGCCTGCTGGGCGACACCACGCTTCGCCAGACCTGCGTGAACTTCAAGACGGCCATCGAACAGGGCCTGCTGAAGATCATCTCCAAGATGGGCATCGCGGTGATCTCGTCCTACCGCGGCGGCTACAACTTCGAGGCTGTCGGCCTGTCGCGGTCGCTGGTCGCCGAGTTCTTCCCAGGCATGCCGTCGCGCATCTCCGGCATCGGCTTCGCCGGTCTGGAAAAGCGCGCCGTCGAACTGCACCAGCGCGCCTGGGATCCGGCCTTTGTCGCCCTGCCGGTCGGCGGCTTCTACAAGGCCCGCCGTTCGGGTGAGGCGCACGCCTTCGAGGCGCGCATGATCCACACGCTGCAGCACGCCTGCGACACCGGCGACTACGAGTCCTACAAGCGCTTCTCCGACGGCATGCGCAGCCTGCCGCAGATCCAGCTGCGCGACCTGCTCGACTGGCGCAGCGACCGCAAGCCGCTGATCCCGGACGACGTCGAGAGCGTCAACGAGATCCGCAAGCGCTTCCTGACGCCGGGCATGAGCCTCGGGGCCCTCGGCCCGGAGGCGCACGGCGCGCTGAACATCGCCATGAACCGCATCGGGGCCAAGTCGGTCAGCGGCGAGGGCGGCGAGGACCGCGCCCGCTACCGGCCGCTGCCCAACGGCGACAACCCCAACAGCGCGGTCAAGCAGGT
>CANJYY010000210.1 GCA_947479185.1 Caulobacteraceae bacterium | reverse complement strand
GGATGGACCGGCACGCTGGCCTGCAAGAGATCGACGGCGGGGTGTCGACCGGGGGACATGCACTTCAGGGCGTGTCCCCGACAGCTTGGAAGCGGCCGCCTTGAGCGTCCACTGAGGGTGGTGAGCGGAACTCCATCTACGGCCCGAATCCGGCTTCGCCCCTTGTGGAGGGGGCGTGCGTGGCCAGGCGCGACGAGAACTTCGCCGCCAACAAGCTATAGCCCAGTGACATCAGCAGGCTTTCCCGCATGCAGATGTCGCGATGCTTCCGGTGCAAGACACCAGGATCAAGCACCGGCATCGCGACGACGAGGGCGAGGAAGCTCGCCCACATCCAGATCGGCTTTGACAGAAAATCCTGCGTTGGAAGGTCCATGCAGGCGCCGGTGCGCGTCGGGTGGTCAGACGCGAATGTCGAACGTGTGGGGGCTCACGCGACGCAAGGTCGTGTTGGCTTGGACGGTGTTGGCCGGTTCGACAGGGCGCTCGGTCGAAACACTGCGGTTACCCGCGGCCTGGCTGACGGTTTGGGTGAGCTGGGCGGACAAGGTGGCGGCCCAGGGAGATACGAGGGGAGGCCCGATCCTCATGGCGCACGACCTTGATCCGCCATGATGTCGAAGGCGGCGGGGGCAAGTTCCAACAGTTCGCAAAGTCGCAGGACGACATCGCGCTCTTCTGAGTCGAAACCGCCGTCGGCCTCGGCGACCGCGCAGGCGGTCTCGACCAGCAGCCGCGCGGGGCCCGCTCGTCCAGCGAGACGTTGAACCGCCGTCTCAGCCGCCGCGACGCCATCGTCGAGATCTCGATCGAAGCGTTCGTTGAGAGTCTCGAAGCCCAGCAGAACTTCCTGAACGCCAAACACCGCCACAGCAGGCGATCTGCGCATGCGTTCGATCATGCGCTGGCGTTCTTCCGCCCTGACCCAACCATCGGCCTGGGCCACGAGGGCGCAGGCGGCGATGAGCGCGTCCATCTCGATCTCGTCGCCTGGGGTCCAGACGTCGATCGGCGAGATGGCGGGTGGGGTCCGGTGTTTTTGAGTGGCAAACGTCATTGGCGCCTCCTGAGCGGTTCAGACTGTTGATGGATCGTTGGTTAGCGTCTGCGCGACCTGGCCGGCTGAAGGGCGAGGTCGCGGCCCCACATCGAGGGGGGCAGCGCCGGCTGTCCGCTGAACCGCCAAAGCCCGGCGCCCGGAGACTTGTCTTGCCGGGAAGCGCGAACCGCGTGGCGGTCGCGCCTGACGTTGGGGGGCGTGAGGACCGCCTGCACCAGCAGGCGAAGGTGACGTAGACGCGCAAGTATGATGGACATTTTAGAGCCGCTCCTTCTCGAGGAGGGCGCGCTCGACGCTAAGGCGCCGGAGTTCGAAGGAGGGGGGGGGAGAAGCCGGACCCCATCATCGAGCGCACCCGATGCGATCCGACATCACGATCACAGAGATCGTCAGAGGGGCCCGGGCCGCCGATTCAAGATGCCTGCGACGCTTTTCTGTCGCCAATCAGAAATGATGATGGGTCCCATAAGCGCCGATCATGCCCGGATCGGACCCCGTTCCAGCGCCCGCAAGACCTCCTGCGCAAGAAGGCCGGCCGGCCCGCCAGCGCCCCGGGCGGAAACCAGGGCGATCTCGCTGTCGGCCAGGGTGGGGAGTGGATGCCCCAGCACGGCCAGGTCGCGGGGGGCCATGGCGGCGGGAAGCACGCCGACGCCGAGGCCGGCGCGCAGGGCCGCCATCTGTCCAGCGAGACTCGGCGAGGTGAAGGCCGGGCGGAAGGCGATGCCGGCGTTCGACAGCGCGCCGAGGGCCCGTTTTCGATAGATGTCCGGCGCCGGCGCGATGATCAGCGGCAGCGGCGCCCCCTCAATGATCGAAGCGTCGAGCGCCACCCAAACCAAAGGCTCGCTCCAGACCCGCACGCCCAGTTCTGGCCCGACAGGCTCACGTTTGATCAGCGCCAGATCAAGCATGCCGCGCGACATCTGGTCGAGCAGATTGGCGGTGTAGTCGCAGGTCACTGACAGCTTGATGCGCGAATGGCTGCGCGCGAAAGCCCCGAGGATCCCGGGAAGATGCATGGTCGCGATGTCCTCCGGGGCGCCGAACCGAACCTCGCCCTCCAGATCCCCGTCCCCCAAGGTCGAGACGATCTCGTCGTTCAGCCGCAACAATCTGCGAGCCTGCGGCAGCAGCGCCGCGCCCTCCGTCGTCAGAGCGACGCCCTTGCCCCCCCGATCGAACAGCGGCGACCGCAACTGGTCTTCCAGCCGGCGGACTTGCAGGCTGACGGCTGGCTGGGTCCGGCCAAGCAAAGCCGCCGTGCGCGTGAAGCTGCCGGTTTCGACGACCGTCACAAAGGCGCGGAGCAGGTCGATGTCGAGGTTGACCAGCCGATCACCCATATCATTAGCGTCCCTTATGACCTGTATCACATCAATAAACTGGATAGCCGCACCGGTCGAGGTCATTCGGACCGTCCTTCAGCGGAACGGTTTACCCATGCCTGACTTCTCCACCAGCCTGACCCTTCTGACGTCGCCAGCCATTCTGTTCTTCTTCGTCGGTGCAGCGGCGGCGTTCGCGCGATCGGACCTGGCCATTCCCGAGCCTGTCGCCAAGGGCCTGTCGCTCTACCTGATGCTTTGCATCGGCTTCAAAGGCGGCGTAGAGGCGCGCGCCGCGGGCTTCAACGGGGACTTCCTGGCGGCGGCTGCGATTGGCATCGCCCTCAGCGCCCTCATGCCCCTGGCCGCCTACCTGATCCTCAAGCGCATTCCGAGGCTCGACCGCCCGACCCTTTGCGCGCTGGCTGCGACCTACGGGTCCGTCTCGGTCGTTACCTTTGCCGCTGGCCAGCAGCATCTCGCGGCCGCCGGTCTCGCCTCCGGCGGCTATATGGCTGCTGTGCTCGCACTGATGGAAACACCCGCCATCCTCACGGCGCTGCTTCTGCTGAACGGAGTGGGGCGTGGCGAGCCGGGTCGGCGCAGAACCATCCTGAGGGAGGTGTTCGTGGGCGCGGCGTCCGTGATGCTGCTGGGCAGCTTCTTGGTGGGAGCGATCTCCGGAGAGGTGGGCATGAAGCGGCTGGACCTGTTCGTCGGGCCGCTGTTCCAGGGCGCCCTGTGCTTCTTCCTGCTCGACATCGGCCTGATCGCCGCCCGCCGTCTGATGGAAGGCGGGCGCAAGTTGACGCCGGGCGTCATCGCCTTCGCACTGGGCTTTCCCTTGCTCTCGGCGGGCGTCGCACTGGGGCTGGCGCTGATCGTGGGGCTGCAGGCCGGTGATGCCGCGCTCCTGACCATTCTCGCGGGCTCGGCATCCTACATCGCCGTTCCGGCGGCCATGCGGCTAGCCGCCCCTGACGCCGACGCCGGCGTGTTCGTGACGGCGTCCCTGGCGATCACCTTCCCGTTCAACCTCACCCTCGGCATTGCACTCTACACTGCTGCAGCGATCTGGCTGTCGGCCTGACACGCAGCGGGGACGGGCGCCCAGCGTGCCTTCAGACACAAGAGGCCGACCACGCTGGCTACAGCGAATGTCTTCAATGGTTCGAAGGCGGACACAGGCATAGGTCGCCCGAGCGAATGAAGAAGCGGACCCGTATCGCTTTGAGCGTCGCCCTTAGCGGCCTGGAGCACGCGCCAACGCCGCCGTTGCGGGCGGCTGGGCGGCGCAGAGAGGGCGGAGGTCTTCGGCCAGATCGTCGAGGGCGAGGGCGAAGACGGCGTTAGCGTGGTCGTTGAACTCCTTGGCGGAGCCCCACATGTTCACCCCCGTCTTGTCGCCACGATAGACCGCTTCCGGTCCGGCCGGCGCGCCTGGAGCCGCCAGGACGCCGCGCAGGACGACGCTGCCGACCTTGTTCATCTGCAGGGTGCTGATCCAGATCACCTGAATCCGGATGCGGGCCGTGACCATGGCGGGGTCGGGCGGGCCGCCGGCCGGCGCGAAGCTGGGCGTAAATCCGCGGGCCCTGAGGCCGACGTCAAACACCGAGCGCAGCCAGGCCTCGCGATCCTCCGGCGCACGAAGAGCGACGCCGAAGGCTCCCACGATCTGGGGGTCGCGGCGGGGGTCGGTGAGCGCGATCTGGACGGCGCAGCCGCCGGCGGTGGACGGGCGCGCGGAGTCTGCGGCGACCGCGGGCTCGACGTACAGCGGTCCAAGGAGCTTGGCATCTCCGACCGCGGCGGTGGCAGAGCCGACGGTCAGCAGGCTCGCGGCCAACATGGCGGCCCCGAAGAGGTGAGCGCTGTGCATGCCGCTAGTCCTGAAGTGTCTGGACATGAATGAGACCCACGGGGAGAGGGTTGAACAGCAGGCTTCCACCGGCGTCCTCCTCCATCGGCTTGCCGCCGAGGGAAGCGATGGTCTTGCGCTCGGCGGCGTTCAAGCTGGCCGCATCGGCGTCGGTGAGCGTCAGGGCCCGGGGAATGAGAGCGCCGACCTCGGTGAAGGCGAGGGTGAGCGCCTTCTTCGTCAGAGCGCTGTCGTTGGCCGCCCAGCGCTGGGCGTTCTCGGCTGGAGTGGTGGGATTGGCGAGGCGCACGACGCTGCTGACCCGCTGGCCGTAGACCAGATTCTTGTCGAGGAGCCGGGTGAAAGGTTGGCCCTTCTTGGCCTGCTCCCTGTTGGCGATGGCGATGCCGACGCTGACGTTCACCGACGAGAAGTCGGGGGCCATGTCGTAGGCATAGGTGAAATAGACCACCTGGCTGGTGGGCGCAGCGGTCAGAAAGTCGCTTTTGCCAAAGATCGTGGCGTCGCGGGTGAAGGCGGGCTCCTGACCTTCCAGCCAGGGCATGGCGGCCAGGGCGGACTTTGTGCTGTCGATGGCCAGTTGGTCGGCGTCAAAGTCCATCAGGCTGCGGCGGATAGGGGTGATGCCGAGCTGGGCGCGCTGGGCGCGGTCGGCTCCGACCCCGGCCTCGATGAGCACCCCGACCGCGCCGCCGGCCACCATGGCGAAGCCAAGGGTGGAGTTGATGTTCGACCCAAGCTCGGCCTGGCCGACGCTGACCTGGACGGCGCGGCCGCCGGCGACCGGGCGGGCTGCCTCCGGCAGGACGTACTTCAGAGGTTTCGGCGCGGCCTGCGCGGGCAGCGCGGCGCACAACATCAAGACCGCGGCGCATACGCCGCGCAACTGCATCCGGATCATCAGCCCCCCAAGACTGGCATCAAGGTCAAGCTTGCTACCAGAGCGACCTGATGAGCACAATTGTGGCGCGACGAGCGCCCCCTCTCGCATGGAGGGCGGTGCGCGGGCGCTCGTGTGGGTTGCGCATTCTGCGTCCATGCGATGATCGACGTAGTGTCATCCTGGAGCTGACCTGGTGAGAGTCCGCAATGGGTCGAATGCGGACGTTGGGTCCCAGCCCGAAACCCGACATCGGCGTGATCGGCGACAAGCAGACATTCCGGATGCCCGCTAAGGGTGGTGAGCGGACATGGACTTAAGTAGCTTAACTGCAGTGC
>CANJYY010000209.1 GCA_947479185.1 Caulobacteraceae bacterium | reverse complement strand
TGATCAGGAAGGCCGAGACGAGCAGGAAGATCGGCGGCAGCACCCTGCGCATGGCGTTGAGCTGCTGCAGTTCGCTGTCGAGATAGGCGTTGGACGACTGGTCGCGCCGTCCGTGGGCCCCGGCCCCGCCGTAGGGCGCCAGCAGGTCGTCGAGACGGCGGATGACCTCCGCTTCCCGGGCCCCCGGGGCGAGCGTCAGGCTGACGCTGTTGAAGGCGCCGTCCAGATCGAACGCGCCGGCCAGGGCCTTGCGCGACATCCAGACCACGCCGAAGCGCCGGTCGTCCGGCACCAGGTCGCCCGGGCCGATGGCGTAGACATACTCCGGCGACAGGGCCACGCCGACGATGGTCAGGGTGCGACGGCGGCCGTTCAGGATCGCGTCGAAGCGATCGCCCGCGTGGAAGCCATGGGCCTTGGCGAACGCTTCGCTGACCACGGCCTGGCTGGTCGACAGCGGATCGGGCAGCCGCCCGCCGCGCAGGGTCAGGCGGTTGAGGCGGGCCGGACCGTTATCCGGCAGCGACTGCAGGATGGCCGAGGCCGGCTCCGGCAGGTCCGGCAGATCAAGCAGCGCCGCCTGGACGATGCGGGTTTCAGCGACCGCCACGCCGGGCAGCCGGGCGATTTCGCGCGCCAGGCCCTCGGGCGCCCGCCGCGCCTGGGCGAACACCTCGGCGAAACCGCCCCGGTCGTAGTAGGCCGCGCGGGTCTCGTCGATCGACCGATAGGCCCCGTCGCCGATCGCCAGGGTCGCCACGCCCGAGGCCATGACCAGGGCGATGGCCAGACCCTGGGCCCACAGACGGCGGAAGTCCCGCGCCAGCTTGCGGTCGAGCACGCTCACCAGTTCAGGTCCTTCGGGCTCTTGCGGTCCGGATTGACCTCGACCCGCGAGACCCGGCCGTCGCCGAAATAGAGCACCCGGTGGGCCATCTCGCGGATCGAGGTGTTGTGGGTGATCACCGCCGTGGTCGCCCCGAGCGTCTCGTTGACGAAGGCCAGGGCCTCGAGCACCCGCACGCCGGTGGCCAGATCAAGGGCGCCGGTCGGCTCGTCGCACAGCAGCACCTCCGGCCGCTTGGCGATGGCGCGGGCGATGGCCACCCGCTGCTGCTCGCCGCCCGACAACTGCGCCGGGAAGTGATCCGCGCGATCGGACAGGCCGACCATCTCCAGCGCCTCGCCCGGGCTCATCGGATTGTCGGCGATCTCGGTGACCAGGGCGACGTTCTCGAACGCCGTCAGGCTGGGCACCAGATTGTAGAACTGGAACACGAAGCCGACGTTGCGGCGGCGGTAGCGGGTCAGCGCCCGGTCATCGAGGGTGGTCAGCTCCAGCCCCTCGAACCGCGCCGAGCCGCTGGTGGCCCGGTCGAGGCCGCCCAGAATGTTGAACAGGGTCGACTTGCCGCTGCCGGACGGTCCGAGGAACACCGCGAACTCGCCCGCGTAGAGGTCGAGGTCCAGACCGCGCAGGGCCTTCACCTCGACCTCGCCCGTGCGGTAGGTCTTGGTCAGCCCCCGCGCCGAGAAGACGGGTGTCTGGTCGCCCGGTGTCGCCACGCCGCCGCTCCGCCTGTGGCCGAACAAAATGCGCCATCAGGCTGCGGCGCGATTTGATCGAACGCAAGGTGGCGCAAGGGATTGTCGGAACAGGCGGCGGCGGCCGGGGCCCGCGGCCGGGTCAGCCTTTAACGCTGTCGGGCCGAAGAAGTATGGCGGAGACGGTGGGATTCGAACCCACGGTACCCTTTTGGGGTACGCTCATTTAGCAAACGAGTCCCTTCGGCCACTCGGGCACGTCTCCATCCCGCCTTCGCGGGACGCCCCTCATATCCAAGAGGCGCGCGGTTCGCAATCGGCGCCGAACATGCTTTCGCGGAACGCCGTTAACCGGTCGCTCAGTCGGGGGTGCGAGACTGCGGGCAATG
Source organism: Caulobacteraceae bacterium (assembly GCA_947479185.1). GTDB lineage: Bacteria > Pseudomonadota > Alphaproteobacteria > Caulobacterales > Caulobacteraceae > Caulobacter. Next base: position 3,608 of record CANJYY010000209.1, on the reverse strand, counting down.
AAGTCCGCGCCCATCCCGCTGCATCCGACCGGCGACCCGCCCGAAGAGGGTTGGGTCGACGCCGTGCGCGCCCTGCACAGGGTGCTGGAAACCCAGTTCGGGGCCGATGAGAACACACCGCCGCTTGAGGATCCGCGCGACCGGCGCGGGCCGTTCCGGCCCAACCGGCTGGTGCCGGTGCGGTCGCGGCTGCAGCTACGCTACGTCACCCGCACCTTCCGGCTGATCGACGCCACGGTGATCGGCCTGACCAGCCTGCTGGCCACGCAGGCCATGGCCACGCACGGGGTGCTGCAGCTGACGCTGGGCGAGATGCTGCCGCTGGTGCTGAGCCTGGGCCTGCTGCTGTGGGGTCTGCGCACGCTCGACACCTACGCCTTCACCCTCAGCGAAGGGCTGGGCCGCCATTTCATCCGCGTCTGCGCGGCGCTCAGCCTGGCCGGTCTGCCGATCGGCGTCATGGGTCTGATCCGGCCCGGGATGGATTCGGCCCTGCCCGTGTGGTTCGCCGCCGGGGCCGCCGCCCTGCTGGTGCTGCACAGCCTGTGGTGGACGATCGTCAGCGGTTGGCGGCGCGACGGCAAGCTGACCCCCAACATCGTCATCGTCGGCGCCACAGACGCGGCGCGCAAGCTGATCGAGACAGCCCTGGCGACCCGCGAGGTTGCGGTGCTGGGCGTGTTCGACGACCGGCTGGGCCGCGCGCCGAAGGAAATCGCCGGCGTGCCGGTGCTGGGCGACACCGCCGACCTGCTCAGCCACAAGGTCATGCCCTACGTCGATCGCATCGTCATCGCCGTGAACCCGTCGGCCCAGCCGCGCATCCGCCAGTTGATCGACCGGCTTAGGGTGCTGCCCAACGACGTCAGCCTGGTGCTCGATTCGGGCGGCGAGGACGGTCGCCAGCGCACACTGTCGCGCATCGCCGACGCCCAGTTGGCCCAGGTCTCCGGCGAGCCGAAGGACATTCACCGCGCCGGCGTCAAACGCGCGCAGGATCTGGTGGTTGGCACGGTCGCCCTTCTGCTCGGCTGGCCGGTGATGGTCGCCGTGGCCGCGGCCATCAAGCTCGACAGTCCCGGCCCGATCTTCTTCCGCCAGCGCCGCCATGGCTTCAACAACGAGGAAATCCTCGTCTGGAAATTCCGCTCGATGCGCGCCGAGGCCGCCGACTTCGCCGCCGTGCAGCAGGTGCGCGCCGGCGACGACCGCGTAACCCGCGTCGGCCGGTTCATCCGCAAGACCAGCCTCGACGAGCTGCCGCAGCTGTTCAACGTCCTGACCGGCGAGATGAGCCTGGTCGGCCCGCGTCCGCACGCCGTGGGCATGAAGACCGGCCAGACCGAATCGGCCCGCCTTGTCGCCGAATACGCCCACCGTCACCGCATGAAGCCCGGCATGACCGGCTGGGCCGCCATCAACGGCTCGCGCGGCCCGGTCGACACGCCCGAACTGGTCCGCCGCCGCGTGGCGCTGGATATCGAGTACATCGAGCGGCAGAACTTCTGGTTCGACTTCTACATCATGGCCATGACCATCCCCTGCCTGCTCGGGGACCGGGACGCGGTGCGCTAGGCCGATGTTCCGCCGCGGCCTGATCGGCTACCTGCCCGCCAACATCACCCAGGGCGTCGTCGGCCTGCTGACCATCGTGGTGTTCACGCGCATCCTGACGCCCGAACAGTACGGCGGCTACGCCCTCGCCCTGTCGGTCGCGACCCTGGCCCACACCACCCTGTTCACCTGGATCGAGGCGGCCCTGGCCCGGTTCCAGGCCCGGGCGGTCGAGCGCGGCGAGGTGGCGACCCATCTGGCGACGCTGATGCGGGCCTACTTCTGGCTGGCGGCGATCTTTCCGGTGGTCGCGGCGGTCGCCGTCTGGCTGGCCCCGATCAGCGCGCCGCTGAAGGTCGCCGTCGGCGTGGGCCTGGGCTCAATCGTCTTCCGCAGCCTGATCCGCCTGGTGCAGGAGCGCCGCCGGGCCGACGGCGAGGTGATGGCCGCCTCAGCCCTCGACATGGCCCAGACGGCCGGCGGATTCGCCATCGGCGTGCTGGCCATCACCCTGGGCGCCGGGGCCGCCGGACCGATGATCGGCCTGGGCGCCATCGCGGTGATCTGCCTGGCCTTCACCCTGCGCAAGGAACTGACCCTGGCGCGCGGCGGCGCGGTCGAGGCCGACCGGCTGCGCGACTACGCCAGCTACGGCCTGCCGGTGGCCTTCTCGCTGATCCTGTCGCTGGTCATCGCCACCACCGACCGCTTCCTGCTGGCCGCCTTCCTCGATGAGCGGGCGGTCGGCGTCTATCACGCCGGCTACAGCCTCGCGAACCGCACCCTGGACGTGATGTTCATCTGGCTGGGCATGGCCGGCGGCCCGGCGATGGTCGCGGCGCTGGAGCGCGGCGGCCGTCCGGCCCTCAACGCGACCGCGCGGGAGCAGGCGTCGTTCATGATCCTGCTGACCCTGCCGGCCGCCGTCGGCGTGGCGCTGGTCGCCCGGCCGCTGGCCCAACTGATGGTCGGCGGGGCCCTGTCCGGGGGCGCGGCCGCCGTCACCCCGTGGATCGCCATCGGGGCCTTCTTCTCCGGCATGACGACCTACTACTTCCATCAGGCCTTCACGCTCGGCCGGCGCACCCACCTGCTGTTCGCGGCGATGATCGCCCCGGCGGCGGCCAACCTGCTGCTGAACCTGTTCCTGATCCCGCGCTACGGCATCGCCGGCGCCATGTGGTCGACGGCCGCCAGCTATGCGTTGGGCGCTGTGATGTCCTGGCTGCTGGGTCGGCGGGCCATGCCCCTGCCCGTGCCGCTGGACGTCATCTGGCGGGCGGCGCTGGCCTGCGCGGCCATGGCGGTGGTGGTCAGCCGGATCCCGGCCTTCGGCGGCCTGCTCGAACTGGCGCTGAAGGCGAGCGTAGGCGGACTGGTCTACGCCGTGGTCGTGCTGCTGCTCGACGCCGGCGGGCTGCGCAGCCGCGGCGCCGGGCTGCTGCAGGGTCTGCGCGCCCGGGTGGCGACATGACCGCCCCCGTCGCCGACTGGACCCTCGACAACGCGGCCTGGGCCGGCGCGACGCCGGGACTGTCGGTGCTGATCCCCTTCATGCGCGACGACCCCACGCCGCTGCTGCGGGCGCTGGATCGCGAGACCCAGCCCATCGAGATCGTGCTGCTCGACGACGGTTCGGGCGACCCGGCCCTGGCCACACGGGTCAGCGACGCCGTCGAGGCGCTGCGTCTGCCCGCGCGGTTCGTGCGGCTGGCGGTCAACGAGGGCCGGTCGAAGGGGCGCAACCGTCTGGCGCGCCAGGCGCGCGCGAACCGCCTGCTGTTCATCGACGCCGACATGCTGCCCGACAGCGACCACTTCCTGGCAGACTGGCTGGCGCTGATCGACCGGCAGGACCCGGCCGCGGCGTTCGGCGGCTTCTCGCTCGACCAGACGCCGCGCACCCGCGAGAACGCCCTGCACCGGGCCATGGCGCTGCGCAGCGACTGCCACACCGCCGCCGAACGCGCCCGCGATCCGGCCAAGCATGTGTTCACCGCCAACCTGATGGTCCGGCGCGACGTGTTCGACAGCATCGGCTTCGACGAGCGGTT
>CANJYY010000208.1 GCA_947479185.1 Caulobacteraceae bacterium | reverse complement strand
GTCTGGTACGCCGAAGGCGGCGGCGGCCGGCCGGGCGACACCGACGGCACCGGCGTCGCCGGGCTGGACGTGACCACCTTCGGCAAGTTCGCAGAGCTGTCGGGCGAAGTTCCCAAGATCGCCATCGTCGCCGGCCGCTGTTTCGCCGGCAACGCGGCCATCGCCGGCCTGAGCGAAATCATCATCGCCACGAAGGACTCGAACCTCGGCATGGGCGGTCCGGCCATGATCGAGGGCGGGGGCCTCGGCGTCTTCAAGCCCGACGACATCGGCCCGAGCGAGGTGCAGTGGGCCAACGGGGTGATCGACATCCTGGCCGATGACGAGGCCCACGCCACGGCCCTGGCCAAACAGGCCATGTCGACCTTCCAGGGCAAGGTCGCCCACTGGACCGCCGCCGACCAGCGCGACCTGCGCCGGGCGATCCCCGAGAACCGGCTGCGGGTCTACGACATCCGCCCGCTGATCGAGACCCTCGCCGACGACGGCAGCTTCCTCGAACTGCGACGGGGGTTCGCGGCCGGGATGATCACCGGCTTCATCCGCATCGAAGGCCGGCCCATGGGGCTGATCGCCAATGATCCGCGCCATCTGGGCGGGGCCATCGACTGCGACGGGGCCGAAAAGTGCGCCCGCTTCCTGCAGCTGTGCGACGCCTTCGACCTGCCGGTGCTGAGCCTGTGCGACACGCCGGGCTTCATGGTCGGCCCCGACAGCGAGGCCGCCGGCGCCGTGCGGCGCGTCAGCCGCCAGTTCATCGCCGGGGCCAAGCTGGGAACGCCGCTGATGTGCATCGTGTTGCGCAAGGGCTACGGCCTGGGCGCCCAGGCCATGGCCGGCGGCGGCTTCCACGCGCCGATCTTCATCGCCAGCTGGCCGACCGGCGAGTTCGGCGGCATGGGCCTCGAGGGCGCCGTCAAGCTCGGCTACAGCAAGGAGCTGGCCGCCGAGACCGACCCCGAGAAGAACAAGGCCCTGTACGACCAGCTGGTCGGCCGGCTCTACGCCGCCGGCAAGGCGACCAGCATGGCCGCGGCGCTGGAGATCGACGCGGTCATCGACCCGGCCGAGACCCGGCGGTGGGTGGTTCGCGGTCTCGACAGTTGCCCGCCGCGCAAGAGGCCGTCGCGCGGCTGGGTCGACAGCTGGTGACGGTCCGTCGCGACATCTGGACTTGTCGCGACGACTGTGAATTCCTTGGGCGCGAGTGACGCCGGGGGCGTCCGTTCAGGGTGTTCAGAGGGGTTTCCATGTTCCGGTCGGTCTTCCAGGGTCTCGCGGCCCTGAGCTTCATCGCGGCCCTGTCGCTGGCGTCGCCGGTCCGCGCCGCCACGCCGGAGGGGCAAGCGCTGGGCCTGGAAATCGGCTCCATCCTGCTCGAGGCGGCCAACTTCAAGGCGGTCATCGCGAAGTCCATGACCGAGGAGTCGGGCTCGATGGGCGACTTCAACTTCCGGCCCGACTGGAAGCAGCTGCTGGTCGACTCGATGATCGAGGAGACCGAACACGATATCCCGGCCCTCAAGCGCCTGTTCGGCAAGGCCTTCGCCGACAACCTCACCGTCGAGGAGCTGCGCGCCGGCGTGGTGATCATGCGCGACCCGGCGATGCAGGCGGCGATCGCGGCAGGAGCCTCAAACCGGCCCGCGCCGACAACCCGTCCGCTGCGGGCGACCGAGAAGGTGATCAACAGCCCGGCCGGGCGCGCCTTCCTCGAACGGCTGTCGCACTTCGACACCCTGATGAGCGGTCTGGAGAACGACTTCATCGCCGAGATCATTCCCGGCGCCTTCCGTCGATTCGCGGACAAGGCCGAAGCGTCCGAGGCGGCCCGGGCCGCGGCGCATTAGACCGCGCGTTCAGGCGGCCACGGGGAGGATCTCCACATGAAGATCGCGCATCTGTTCTCCGTCGGCGCGCTGGGCCTGGGGCTTGGGCTGGCCGCCTGCGAGAAGCCCGCGCCACCCGAGCCGGCGCCGGCCAGCAAGGAAGACGCCCAGGCCTGCTATCGCGCGCGGAACTACAGATGCGCCGCGCTCAACTACTACGGCTACCTCAAGCTCTATCCGACCGAGAGCGACACGCGCGCGATCTACGCCATCAGCCTGACCAAATCCGGCCAGCACCGGCTGGCCATCCAGCAATACGAGCAGGTGCTGAAGGAGGGCGTCGGGACCTATGACCTGTTCGCCAGCTACGCCACCAGCCTGGACGCCCTCGGCCGGACCGAGGACTCGATGACGTGGAACCGCAAGACGCTGGAGCTGGTCCCCAACCTCGTCGACGTACGCGGCACGCTGGCCCAGCAGCTGGTGCGGCAGGGCAGGCATGACGAGGCGATCAAGCTGCTTCAGGACTTCGACGCCTACCTGAAAAAGAACGGCTCCAGCCCCTATTTCGAGGGCCAGATCATGGTCATCAAGGAAGCCAGGGCGGCCAGGGCGGCCGGCTGATCAGGCGACCGTTTTCGGCCGCACCCGCGCCAGCACGAACCGCACGACCAGATAGGCGAACAGGCCGGCCGGCCCGAACATGAAGGTCAGCAGCAGGATCGGCAGCAGCAGCCAGTGGGGCACGCCGGCCTTCGGCGCGTCCTCGACCTGCCAGGTCCCGACCCACAGGTCGAAGGCGAGGTAGTGGATCCAGCCCGGCAGCATGGCCGCCGGCGTCGACAGCAGGATCATCACCGCCGCCAGCGACCCGAACCCGCCGCCCTCCGGTCCGCCGGGCGCGGTCAGCCCGCGATAGATCAGGATGACGTAGGCCAGGCTGAGCATCGCCGCGACCACCCGCGCGGCGCCGATCAGCGCCGGACGCCGCAGCGGCGCCAGCGCCAGCGCCAGCCAGCCGGCGACAGCCAGGCCGCTCATCAGCGAGAAGATCTGTTCAAGGTCCATGGTCGTCCCTCCCCAGGGCGTGTTTGGGGGAAGCCTAGCACAGGATTCCTCCCTCCCCTTCATGGGGAGGGACAGACCGCGAAGCGGTCAGGGTGGGGAAGCGGGATGCCGTGCTGGATGCATCGTGGTGGCGACAGACTGCCCCACCCGTCCGGCCTTCGGCCGTCCACCCTCCCCATGAAGGGGAGGGAGATGTTTCAGGCGATGATGTCCGGGGTCAGCTGGTTTTCCAGCTTGGTGATCTGGTCGCGCAGGATCAGCTTCTGCTTCTTCAGCCGGGCGATCTGCAGCTGGTCGGGCAAAGGCTTGTCGAGCAGGGCTTCCACCGCCGCGTCGAGGTCCTGGTGACGCTGGCGCAGCTCCATCAGCCGGCCGCGGACCTCCATGTTGGGCATGGCGTACAGCCCATCGTCGTCGTTCATGGTTGGCGCGCTCCCTGACGAAGGGAAAATACAGCCGCCGTGCGCGTCACGCCAGAGCCCGCGCGAGGCGGTCGAGCGGTTCGGCCGGGGCCTGGCCGCACCAGGCCACGGCTGCGCGGGTCAGGGCCCCTTTCGCGTCCGGCTCGGCGGCCGGGCCGGCGAAGCCTTCGAGGGTTTCCATCAGGGTGCGTTCGGCGCGCATCTCGGCGGCCTTCACGTCCTCGCGCAGGCCCTCGCGCGGCGCGTCGGCGAACGGCGGCCGATGCCCCTTCAGCGCGCGACGCACGTTGCGCAGCGGCCAGAGCACCGTCTCGTCCCACAGCACCGTGGTCTGCACGCCGTTGGCCAGGGTCTCGCGATCCGGATTGGCCCAGACGGCCCACAGCAGCAGGGCCGTGTTGAAACCATGCTCGTCCTGCAGCGTCAGGCAGGCCTCGGGTACGCCCGGTTTGTCATAGGCGGTCAACGCCCAGTCCCAGAAACTCACGCGTCCTCCACGATCGGCTTGAGGTCTTCGCCCCAGCGTCTGACCGCCGCCCAGTCGAGACCGAACAGGTCGAGGGCCCGGCCGACCGACTGGTCGACCATCTCGGCGATGGATTGCGGCTTGGCATAGAAGGCCGGCAGCGGCGGGGCGATGGTCGCGCCCATCTCGGCAAGCCGGACCATGGTGCGTAGGTGGCCCAGGTGGAACGGCGTCTCGCGGACCATCAGCACCAGCGGGCGGCGCTCCTTGAGCGTCACGTCGGCGGCGCGGGTCAGCAGGTTGGACGTCACGCCCGTGGCGATCTCGCTCATGGTCCGCACCGAGCAGGGGGCGACAAGCATGCCCAGCGCCCGGAAAGAGCCTGACGCGATCGAGGCCCCGATGTCGCCGACCTTGTGCACCACGTCGGCCATGGCATGGGCCTCGCCCACCGTCAGGCCCGTCTCGTCCGCCAGGGTCAGGACGGCGGCCTTGGACAGAATCAGGTGGCTCTCGACCCCGAGGTCGCGGCAGGCCGCCAGCGCCCGCAGGCCATAGGCCACGCCGGAGGCTCCGGAGATGCCGATCACAAGTTTCTTGCGTGCGTCCTCAACCATCTCTGACCCTCTACGCGTCCGCGCGAATACGCGAAAGGCCGCAAAGCCTTCCGTACCAAGTGCAACCCATTGTGATCTGACTTCGGGCCGGGACGGGTGTTCACTCGTCAGGCCACAGAAGAGGAGGCGACTAATGGCGTTGGACGCCCGCATTCGCGAACTCGGTAACCGTCACCAGACCCTCGAACGATTGATCCAGGACGAGACCCGCAGACCCTCCACCGACGACATCCGCCTCAAGGAACTCAAGCGACAGAAGCTGCGCCTGAAGGAAGAAATCGAAAGCCTGCGGATGCAGGTTCACTAGAACCCCCTGGGGACATGTTCGGATTGCGCGGCAATCCGTGCGTGTCCCGACCGGGCCACTGACGGGGACACGTACCGGCGCCGCCGGAACATGTCCCCTGCAGGTCCTAGTCTTCGTCGTCCATGTCGTCGTCGACGTCGGCGAAGACGTTCTTGAGGTTGACGTGGCTGGCGGCTTCCTCGTCGGTCTCGATCTCGGGCTCGTCCTCAATGGCCGATTCCGAGGCCGACCGCAGGGTCGCGCCATCGGGAGCGACGATGCCCTTGCGGATGTCGTCCTTGGTCTTCTTGTCGGCCGCCTTGCGGACCAGCGCGTCCAGGTCGATCTGGGTCGTCAGGCCGAGCGTGACCGGATCCACAGCCTTGATGTTGGCGCTGTTCCAGTGGCCGCGCGTACGCACCGACTCGATGGTCGACTTGGTCGTGCCGAGCAGGCGCGCGATCTGCGCGTCGGTCACTTCCGGGTGGTGGGTGACGAACCACTTGATGGCGTCCGGACGGTCCTGGCGGCGCGACACGGGCGTGTAGCGCGGAGCCTTCTTGACCGGCTTCAGCAGCTCGGCGTGGCGGCTCTTCTGGGCGACCATGCGGTAGTTCGCGTCGGCCCCGGCCTTGTCGAGCTCTTCGCGATTCAGCTGGCCATTGGCGATCGGGTCGGCGCCGCGGATATCGCGCGCCACTTCGCCATCGGCGATGCCGCGGACTTCCAGACGGTGCAGGCCGCAGAAGTCGGCAATCTGCTCAAACGTCAGCGAGGTGTTGTCCACGAGCCAGACGGCGGTCGCCTTCGGCATCAGGATTTGGTCGGACATGTCGTGCTCCAGATACGACGGCG
>CANJYY010000207.1 GCA_947479185.1 Caulobacteraceae bacterium | reverse complement strand
TTTTCTTCACAGCCTGCTCAAGGGTGAAGTCGCCCGACTTGCGCACGAACTCGCTGAACAGATAGCCGGTGTCCCCATAGGTCGAGAAGGACGACAGGTGCGCCCCGCCGTCGCTGGCGCCGATGTGGACCAGCGGATTGGCCAGCATCGGTCCGATCCGCGCGGTGTCATGGTGACCGCCGTTGGCCGCCAGGAAGGCGACGTCCAGACCGTTCTCGCGCGAGATGTCGATGACCGCCTCGGCCGCGCCCTGGCCGCGTTCGCGGGCGATGTCGCCGAGCAGGCGACCGACATATTCGGCGGGCGCGCTGTCGCCGCCGCGCACGACCAGTCGGCCGAACTGGGCTTCGCCGCCGTCGGGGCCGCAGTCGCGGATCAGGGTGGCGCGGGTCTCGGCGTCATCGAGCGCGGCTTTCCGCTCGTCGAGCGGCAGACGCAGGGTCCGCACCCAGCGCGGCAGGCGGGCGAGGAACAGCGACGGATTGAGCAGCGAGAAGCTGATGTCGATCGGCCGGGTCTGCATCTGCGGCCAGACCCGCGCGCCGCGGGCGGCCTGCTCGGCGACCCGGTCGAGGATGCGCGGGGCCGACTGCGGCGTGGCGTTGGAGTCGAACACCGGCGAGAAGGTCGTCGGAATGCCGTGCTTGAGCGACAGCTCGGCCAGTTGGTCGACGCGGGCGATGGTGATGTCGGTGTCGTAGAACTCCGGAACCACCTGCAGCATGCGGCCGCCCTCGGCGCCCAGCACCTGACAGAGCGCGTCCAGCTCGCCGAACTCGGCGAAGCGGCTCGGCACCGGCCGTCCGTTGGCGTCGACGTCGACGAAGCTGGTCGACAGGCCGATGGCGCCCTCGGCGAGGCACTGGCGCAGCAGGTCCTGCATGGCGGTGATTTCGGTCGACGTCGCGGCGCGCTGCTGGGAGTCGGCGCCCATCACCCACAGGCGGATCAGGCTGTGGCCGACCAGCGGCGCGACGTTGATGGCCAGGTCCGGTTCGATGGTCGCGCAGTAGCCGGCGAAGTCTTCCCAGGTCCATTTGGCGTACTTGGCCGTGAAGGCCTCGGCCGGCATTTCCTCGATCTGCTGGAACATGCCGACGATCGTCTGGCGATCGGCGGCGCGCAGGGGCGCCAGCGACAGCGAACAGTTGCCGGGAATGACCGAGGTCACGCCGTGCTCCAGCGCCGGGCGGGCCTGGCCGTCCCACAGCAGCTGGGCGTCGAAATGGGTGTGCGGATCGATGAAGCCGGGGGCCACGACCCGGCCGCGGGCGTCGATGGTCCGCCGCGCCTCGCCGGGGATCTCGCCGATCGCGGCGATCCTGCCGTCCTGAATGGCCACGTCGCCGGCGAAACCGGCCTCGCCGTCGCCGTTCACCACCAGGCCGTTACGGATCACGATGTCGTACACGCTCAAACTCCTTCGAGGATCTTGCGCCAGGACTGGCCTGTCAGGCCGCTCAGGCTGTCGATGCCGCAGCTGCGCATCAGGGTGTAGCCGGTGGCGGCGTCGAGCAGGACCACGCCCACCACGCCGTTCGAATAGCGGATCCGGACCGCCAGCTCCGCCTGGCCGTCATGACCGGCGGCCAGTTCGGCGCCGACGATGACGGCTTCGGCCGGGGAGGGCAGTCCGCCTCCGTCGCTCATTGCAGCGGCGGTTCGACGAAGACCACATCGCTGCCCAGCAGCAGGCCGGCCGGCCGGCGCATGACGAAGACGTGCATGTTGTAGCTTCTGATCTCGTCCATCGCCGCGTCCAGCGGCCGGTCGGGCAGGGCGCGGGCCGCCAGCGCCTCGAGCGTTTCTTCCGTCCGGGGCGTCACGAAGCGCCTCTGTGTGGAAAGCGTCACGCCGTCCCCCTTTATCAGTTTATAACGTGTTCCAATTTTACTGGCACAGAAACGGGCGCCCGTCAAAGCGAGAGCGAACCATTCGCAAGGACCCGGCTCGCCGGCCGGATCGACCCGTCCGTCGGCAGGTGCTAGTCGTCGCGGGCGCCGCCGACGAACCTTCCCGGCGGGCGGATAGTGAGGCGATGAGACCTGTGAGCTTTGCGGCGCCGTCGCTTCTGATCGCGCCATCGGCCGCGAAGGCCCGCCCATGAAGGCGAAGAAGACCCCGGCCTCCGCGCGGCGCCTGACCGCCGCCAATCTCGAGGCGCTGGGCGCAGAAAGCCTTGCCGCGCTGCTGCTGGAACTCAGCGACAGCCAGCCGGCGCTGAAGCGGCGACTGCGTATGGAGCTGTCCGCCGAGGTCGGCGCGCCGGCCCTGGCCGAGGAGGTCGACAAGCGGCTGGCGATGATCGCCGGCAGTCGGGCCAAGGTGTCCTGGCGCAAGCGGCCCGAGTTCATCCTCGACCTGACCGTCCTGCGCCGGATGATCGTCGGCCGGCTGGGCGATCTCGACGCGGGCATCGCCATGCGCCGGCTGTGGACCTTCCTCGACCTGGCCGACGGCCTGTCGCTGCGGGTCAAGGATCCCAAGGGTGAGCTCGACCAGGTGTTCGCCGCCGCCGCCGAGGACATGGCCGTGCTGGCGCCGCGCGCGCCGGCCGATCTGGCCCTGGCCGCCGAGGTGGCCGACATGCTGTTCGGCGCCAGCTCAGCCTGGGGCGAGCGGCTCGGTCCGGCGCTGGCCGCCTTCGGCAAGCCGTTCGCCGCCGCCGTGCTGGGCGAACTGAACAACCGCATCGCCGCCCGCCCGGCGCTCAAGCCCTCGGCGCGGGTCATCCGGGCGGTGGCCGACGCGGCCGGCGATGTCGACGCCTTCCTCGAGACAGTGCCCAGAACCCTCCGCCAGGATCCCGGCACCGCCGCCGCCGTTGGCCGGCGTCTGCTGACGGCCGGCCGCATCGACGAGGCCCTGGCCACGCTGCAGGCCGCCGACCCGCGCGACCGGGTACGCGGCCTCGACGGCCGGCCCGACCCGGCGGCCGAGCCCTGGTACGAGGCCTGGATCGAGGCGCTCGACCTGTCCGGCGAGACCAGGGCGGCCCACGAGGAGCGCTGGGCGATGTTCGAGCGCACCCTGTCGCCCGATCCGCTGCGCCGGTTCCTCAAGGCTCTTCCGGACTTCGATGACGTCGAGGCCACGGACCGGGCTTTCGAGGTCGCCGCGCGACAAGGCCGGTTCCGCGAGGGTCTGGCCTTCCTGATGGACTGGCCGGCCTTGCACGAGGCGGCGGCGATGATCCTCGCCCGGCGCGACGAGGCGACCGGCGAACCCGCCGAACTCGCGGAATGGGCCGCGCGGCTGGACGCCCGCTACCCGCGCGCGGCGCTGGTCCTGCTGCGCGCCGCCATCACGGCGCTCTGGAGCGATCCCCGCACCCGCGCCGACGCCGAACCGCTGGCCGACGAGGCCGAGGCTCTGGCGCGCCGGATCGGCGACCTCGACGGCCTGGAAAGCCACGAGGCCTTCGCCCTGCGCCTGACCGCCCGCCGCTCGGGGCCTTGGCGGCGATAGATCGGCGGCGGCGGCCGCGAAAGGGTGGAAGCCCGAAACAACTTCGGAATTGCCTCAAAGAGGCCCATACGGGCGGCGGGGTATTCGCGCGCAGGCTTGGTTCCGTCTGTCGCGCTCCAGAGTGGTGACGGTTGATGGCGGAGCGTGAAGACAGTCCGGCCGTCGGCGCCCTGATGGACACGCCGCACCTCGCCGAGGCGCTGGAGAGCGACCGCTTCAAGCAGTTTCTGGACCAACTGCCGCTCGCCGTCGCGGTGGCCGAACTGCATCCCTCCGAGCGCGTGACCTACGCCAACCTCGAATTCGAACGGTTGACCGGACAGACCGCAGGGTCTGTCCAGGGCAAGCCCTGGGGCGTGCTGAACGTGATCGCCACCGCGGCCGAGGGGCGCAAGCTCAGCGACGCCATAGCCGCCGACGAGGACTATATCGGCGCCTTCGATCTCGACGGCGAGGGCGGCGCGCTGTCGGTCGACGCCTGGTCGAACATCATCCAGGACGATGACGGCCATCCGATCTTCCGGCTGGTGGCGCTGGCGGAAGTCCGGCGCAGCGACAGCGCGCTGCTCGAGCACCAGATCCAGGAGAAGGACATCCTGCTGCAGGAGCTGCAGCACCGGGTGAAGAACAATCTGCAGATGATCACGGCCCTGATCCGGCTGGAGGCGCGCAACGCGCCGGACCAGACGGACGGCGAGCCGTTCGACCGTCTGGCTGGCCGGGTCGGCGCCCTGGCGATTCTCTACCAGACGCTGTCGGACGACTCCTTCAGCGAGAGCGTCGATCTCGGCGTCTACCTCAGCCAGATCGCCTCGGCGGTCATGCAGGCCCACGCCGTCGAAGGCATCCATCTCAACCTGCAGGTCGACACCTGGCCGGTCTCGATCAACGTCGCCATGCCGGCCGGCCTGGTGGTCAACGAGGTGCTGACCAACTCGCTGAAGCATGCCTTCATCGGCCGGGAGGGCGGCACGATCAGCCTGCACAGCCTTATCGACGAAACCGGCTGCCGGGTGATCATTTCTGATGACGGCGTTGGGCTGGCCGAGGGCGCGGTCTGGCCCAAGCCCGGCCGTCTGGGCGTGCTGATCGTGCAGTCGCTGCGCCAGAACGCGCAGGCCACGGTCGATGTCGTCTCAAGCCCCGGATCGGGCATGAAGGTGACGGTGTTCTTCGCCCGGGCCGACGCCTCGCCGCAGATGGACTGACCGGGCGCCCGGCGGCCTGGCTATCCCAGGCCCGGATAGGTTGGCGAGCCGGGGCCGCCGGGCTGGCGTCGCACATCCTGACGCATGCGGTCCGGGTCGAAGCTGATGTGGACGCAGCGGTTCTTCTCATAGATCAGCTGGTCGAACTTCAGACCGCTGTCACGGATGGCCCTGGCGACGTCCAGGTCGTTCATGCCGTCCACATGGAAGTCCGCGGCATGGCCCTGGGCGTGCGCCGAATTCGGCACGCCGCCGACGGCCGCGTTGACGGTGGGATTGCGATAGGCGCTGGTGATCTCGATGGCTCTCCCGAACAGGGCGCGCACGGCCTCCATGCGGTCGGCCAGGTGCTTCAGGTTCTCCAGGTGAGCGGGCGTCGGCGCGTTGCTGACGTTCATGGAAATAGCCTTGCTGGAATGGGTGAATTCCTCCAGCGAGAAATGCTCACTGAGCTTCATGGTCTCGCCCCTGTTTCGAAAACCTGCGTTCGTCGACGGTAGTCGCGCGCCCCGGGTTTTCCAACCCTGAAAGTTGTATTGCGATGAAGATCACCCTGCACGGCATCAAGGCCTGCGACACGATGAAGAAGGCCCGCGACTGGCTGGACGGCCGGGGCGTGGCCTACGCCTTCCATGACTACAAGGCCGTCGGCATCGACGCGTCGACGCTGGAGCGGTGGGCGGGCAAGGTCGGCTGGGAGGTGCTGCTGAACCGGGCCGGCACGACCTTCCGCAAGCTGCCGGACGCCGACAGGACCGGCCTCGACCAGGCGAAGGCCATCGCCCTGATGGTCGCCCAGCCGTCGATGATCAAGCGGCCGGTGCTCGACGTCGACGGCGCGCTGACCGTGGGGTTCAAGCCGGATGTCTACG
>CANJYY010000206.1 GCA_947479185.1 Caulobacteraceae bacterium | reverse complement strand
GGCTGGCGAAGGCCGATGTCGGCCGGAGCGCGGCCTCGCCGGCGCTGCTGCTGGCGCTCGACCGGGCCACCGGCCTCGGCCTCAAGGGCGAGACGGCGCTGGCGGTCATGCTGATCGCCTCCGACGCCGGTCCGGCCGGTCCCGGCGCGCTCGACCGCGCCCGCATCGTGGCGGCCCTGCGCAAGGTCGGCCTGACCGGCGCGGCCCAGGCCTTCGCCGTCGAGGGCCTGCTGGTCCCGGTCAAATGAGCCAGGCCTGGGCCGAGGCCTTCCTGGAAATGATGGCGGTCGAGCGCGCCTCCGCGCGCAACACCCTGACGGCCTACAGCAAGGACCTGGCCGACGCGACGGCCTTCCTGAAGGGACGGGGGCAGGACCTGTCGACCGCCTCGGCCGAGGACATCGAGGCCTATTTCGCCGCCATGGGCGTGGCCGGCCTGTCGCCGGCGACGGCGGCCCGGCGGCGGGCGGCCGTGCGGCAGTTCTACCGCTTCGTGCTCGGCGAGGGCTGGCGGACCGACGATCCCTCCCGCCGCGTCGAGGCGCCGAAACAGGGCCGGCCGCTGCCCAAGGTGCTGTCGCGCGACGAGGTCGAGCGGCTGATCGCGGCGGCGGCCGCGAAGGACGGGGCCCAGGGCCTGCGCCTCGCCTGCCTGATCGAGATGACCTACGCCTCGGGCCTGCGGGTGTCGGAACTGCTGTCCCTGCCGCTGACGGCGCTGGCCCGCGATCCGGCCTTCCTGATGGTCAAGGGCAAGGGCGGCAAGGAACGGCTGGCCCCGCTCAACGACGCGGCCCGAACGGCCGTGAAGGCCTGGCTGGAGGTGCGCAAGACCTTCATCCCCAAGGGCGACGCCGCCAATCCCTGGCTGTTCCCGTCGCGCGGCAAGGGCGGGCGGCTGACGGCCCGGCGCTTCTCGCAGCTGCTGGAGGAAGCCGCCGCCGGGGCCGGCATCGACCCGGCGCGGGTCAGCCCGCACGTGCTGCGTCATGCGTTCGCCACCCATCTGCTGGAGGGCGGCGCCGACCTTCGCATCGTCCAGACCCTGCTGGGCCACGCCGACATCGCCACGACCCAGATCTACACCCACGTCGCCGGGGAGCGGCTGGCCGAGGTGGTCCGGAGCAAGCATCCGTTGGCGAAAAAGCCCTGACGCATGATAGGGCCATTGGCGACTCTCCAGACTCCCACTTCAGGAACCCCCTCATGTCGGAAACCCGCGACAGCAACGGCGCCATCCTGGCCGATGGCGACAGCGTCACCCTGATCAAGGACCTCAAGGTCAAGGGTTCGGGCGGCGTCACGCTCAAGCGCGGCACGATGGTCAAGAAGATCCGCCTGACCGGCGACCCCGACGAGATCGAGGCCAACGTCGACAAGGTGAAGGGCCTCGTGCTGCGGACAGAGTTCATCAAGAAGGCCTAGGAGGCCGCGCGCGTGCAGACCGACCTGGAGGCTCTCGGCCACATCGACAAGCTGGTGTTGTTCAACATCGGCAAGACCCCGGTCACGTCCGGCGGCCTGATCGCCGCCATCCTGACCGTCGTGGTCGCCCTCGTCGCGGCCCGGCTGGTCAGCCTGGCGATGCAGCGGGTGCGGGCCAAGGCCACGCGCGGCGGGGCCGGCCTCTACATCGTCGAGAAGCTGTCGGTCTACGGACTGGTGGTGTTCGGCGCGATCGCCGGGGTCTCGACGCTCGGCGTCAACCTGTCCTCGCTGGCGGTGTTCGGCGGGGCGCTCGGCGTCGGCGTGGGCCTCGGCCTGCAGGGCGTGGTCAAGGAGTTCGTCTCCGGCATCGTGCTGATCTTCGACGAGTCCCTGCGGGTCGGGGACTACATCGAGCTGGAGAGCGGCCAGCGCGGCGTGATCCACGAGATCGGCGCCCGGGCGACCCGCATCCGCAACAACGACAGCGTCGACATCCTCATCCCCAACAGCCAGCTCATCCAGGGCACCGTGACCAACTGGACGCTGCGCGGGCACACCCGGCGCATCCGCATCCCGTTCCGGGCGCCCTATGGCGTCGACAAGGAGAAGGTGCGCGACGCGGGTCTGGCGGCGGCGGCGGCGGTGCCGTTCACCCTGCCCGACAGCGGCGCCTTCCGCACCCAGGTCTGGCTGGTCGGCTTCGGCGAGTCTGGCCTGAACTTCGAGCTGGTGGTCTGGCCCAGGCTGGAAGCTGTCAAGCGGCCCAACGCCATGCAGGCGGCCTACACCTGGGCGATCGACGACGCCCTGCGCAAGGCCGGCATCGAGACGCCCGCGCCGCAGCTGGACCTGCGGGTGCGGTCGCTGTTCGACGAGGAGGGCGATGCCGCCCGCCGCTCGCTTGGGCTGCAGTCGGGGCCGGCGACGCCGGTGCGCGGCCGCAAGGCGCGGACCTCGAGCAACGACGCGGTCGATGATCTGCTGCGCCCGGCCGACGAGGACGAACAGCCGCCGCTCGATCCGCGCAAGTCTTGACGCCCTCGCGGCGCCGCCGCAATACCGCTCGCAATTGCGAAATGCAGGGACGGGGATAACGCCATGAAGACGCCGCGCGGGTTTTTCAAGCCACTGGCCATCGGCGCCCCGGCGCCGCTGCGCGACCTGCCGGTGCGGGTTGAGCGGATGATCCACTTCGTCCCGACCCACCTGGAAAAGATCCGCGCCAAGGTCCCTGAGATCGCCCCGACCGTCGACGTGATCCTCGGCAATCTTGAGGACGCCATCCCCGCCGACGCCAAGGACGCGGCCCGCGCCGGCTTCATCGAGATGGCCAACGCCACCGACTTCGCCGCCATGGGCGTGGGCCTGTGGACCCGCATCAACTGCCTCAACTCGCCCTGGCACCTGGACGACGTGCAGGACATCGTCGCCGGCGTCGGCGACAAACTGGACGTGATGATGGTGCCCAAGGTCGAGGGGCCCTGGGACATCCACTACATGGACCAGATGCTGGCGATCCTCGAGGCGAAGCACGGCCTGAAGAAGCCGATCCTGCTGCACGCCATCCTGGAAACCGCCGAGGGCGTCAACAACGTCGAGGCCATCTGCGCCGCCAGCCCGCGCATGCACGGCATCAGCCTCGGCCCCGCCGACCTCGCCGCCAGCCGGCAGATGAAGACCACCCGCGTCGGCGGCGGCCACCCGTTCTACAAGGTGATGGAAGACCCGCGCGACGACGGCCAGCCGCGCCTCAGCGCCCAGCAGGACATCTGGCACTACACCTTCGCCAAGATGGTCGACGCCTGCGCCGCCTACGGCATCAAGCCCTTCTACGGCCCGTTCGGCGACATCTCCGACGGCGACGCCTGCGAGCAGCAGTTCCGCAACGCCTTCCTGCTCGGTTGCGCCGGCGCCTGGAGCCTGCACCCGGGCCAGATCGCCATCGCCAAGCGGGTGTTCAGCCCCGACCCGGGCGAGGTGGCCTTCGCCAAGCGCATCCTCGAGGGCATGCCCGACGGCACCGGCGTGGTCATGCTCGACGGCAAGATGCAGGACGACGCCACCTGGAAGCAGGCCAAGGTGATGATCGACTGCGCGAAACAGATCGCCGCCAAGGACCCGGAATACGCGGCGCTCTACGGGCTTTGACAGCCGGGGACATGTACCAAGGGTACGTGTCCCCTAAGCCGCCCCTATTCTCCGTCATCGTCGGACTTGTTCCGACGACCCATGACCTCGGCGCCGAGAGATGGTCCCGCGGAAACGCTGTCACGCTTCCGGCCAAACCGTGTGCTTGGGTCGTCGGAACAAGTCCGACGATGACGAATTTTCGGGACAGCGATAGCTGAACTCCGCCTGGCCGTGACCGGACTTCGCCGCCACGGGCTTTGACCCAGCGCAACGCTACGCGCGGACGCGTCTCGCATTATGGTCCGTGAACCCAGCGAGGCGTCCTCCATGGAAATTTCCCGGCGCATCGCCCGCATTCTCGGTCCCGTGCTGGTGGCGCTGACCCTGACCGAAGCGCCCAATCTCCGGCTGTTCGCGGGCAATCCCGCGCCGGTGGTCTATCTGGACGGCACGCTGCTGCTCATCGCCGGGGTGGCGATCCTGCAGGCCTACGGTCGCTGGTCGTGGAGCCTGTCGAGCCTGGTGACGCTGTCAGGCTGGGCCTTCGTGATCGCCGGCCTCTACCGGATGGCCTTTCCCGCGGCGAACCAGCTGGCCGAAGGCCCGGGAACCTGGGCCGTGTTCGCGCTGCTGCTGGTGATCGGCGGGCTGCTGACGTTCAAGGGTTATGGCCCCGCCGGGCGGGAGTGAGCCCGACGTGGACACGCACTGAAGTGCATGTCCCCAATACTTACCGTCTCGGCGAATGCAGCATCTGGCCGTTGCCGCTGGCCAGCAGGCGGCCGTCCTCGCTCCAGACCTGGGCGCCGCCGTGGATCAGGCCGCCGTGGGCCTTTTCCGAGCGGGCGTCGACCAGCAGCCAGTCGGCCCCCCCGGGGTGCTCGTGGAACCAGACGGCCAGGTCGAGGCTCGGCGCGATGTAGTCCGCCTCCGGCGGCTGGGCCCGGCGATGGGCCGGCCACAGGATGGTGTCGATCAGCACCAGCGACCGGGCGCAGTCGGCGAAGACGTCGACCGGCTCGAAGTCGAGGAACCGCTGCCACTGCCGGATCGGCGCGCCGGGCGACAGCTGTTCGCCCCAGGGGATCCACACCAGCGGACGGGTCTCGAAATTGGCCCAGAAGGGATGCTTGGGCGCATCGGCGGGCAGGTAGTGCTCATTCGGCTTGAGCTCCGCCGGGGGCGGTGACGCGGGCGGGGTCGCCGCGGCCATTTCCGGGCCGCCCTCGCGGTTGGTGGTCCAGACCTGGGCGGTCAGGAACACCTTGCCGGCCTGCGACAGCTCCACGGCGATACAGACCGCAGAACGCCCTGCCTTCAGCACCCGCACGTCGGCCTGGGCCGGGCCGAAGGCGCCGACCGACAGATACTGGCAGGAGAAGCTGGCCGGCCGGTGGCCCTCCGGCGCCAGGGTCCCCGCCGCGCGCAGGGCGATGGCGGCGACATAGCCGCCGTTCGGCCCCCAGATTTCCCAGTCCTTCGAAAGGGTGGCGGTCAGGACGCCGTCGATCTCGGCGACGGCGGTGTCTTCGTGAAATCGTCCCATGCGACTCTCAATGCGCGGGTTTTCGCGGGGGAAGGAAAGTCGTCAGCGGACAGCTTCGATCCGGAACCACGGCTCGTGGTCCGGCGCGGTCGTCACGCCGCCGACGGGCATCACGGGGCGATCGCTTTCCAGTGAAAATTCGAACCGCTCCAGCACCTTCGCCAGCATGATCGAGGCCTCGGCCAGGGCGAAGGCCGCGCCGATGCAGATGCGCGGGCCGGCGCCGAAGGGCAGGTAGGCCGGCTCGCTGATCCACGGCTGGGCCTTGCCGGCGAACCGCTCGGGCATGAAGGCGGTCGGGTTATCCCAGGAGCCGGTGTGCCGGTGCATCACCCAGGGGCTGATCCAGACGAGGCAGCCCTTGCCGAGGCTCTCGCCGCACAGGACCACGGGCTCGACCACCTGGCGCATGATGATCGGCACGGGCGGATAGAGGCGCAGCGCCTCCAGCAGCACCATC
>CANJYY010000205.1 GCA_947479185.1 Caulobacteraceae bacterium | reverse complement strand
GCAGAAGAAGTCCGACCAGCGTCTGCGCGACCAGCAGTTCTACACCCGCTCGCTGATCGAATCGAACATCGACGCCCTGATGACGACCGATCCGCACGGCATCATCACCGACGTGAACAAGCAGATGGAGGCCCTGACGGGCTGCACCCGCGACGAGCTGATCGGCGCGCCGTTCAAGGACTACTTCACCGACCCCGAACGCGCAGAGGCCGGCATCCGGCGGGTGCTCAGCGAGCGCAAGGTGACCGACTACGAGCTGACCGCCCGGGCCCGCGATGGCCAGCAGACGGTGGTCTCCTACAACGCCACCACCTTCTACGACCGCGGCCGCACGCTGCAGGGGGTGTTCGCCGCCGCGCGCGACGTCACCGAGCGCAAACTGGTCGAGGCCGAGCTGCAGCAGGCCAAGGCCGCCGCCGAAAGCGCCAGCCGCTCGAAGTCCGACTTCCTGGCCAGCATGAGCCACGAGATCCGCACGCCGATGAACGCCATCATGGGCATCGCCGACCTGCTGGCCCAGACCGCCCTGACGGACGAGCAGGACAAGTATGTCCAGATCTTCCGCCGCGCCGGCGACAACCTGCTCAACCTGATCAACGACATCCTCGACCTGTCCAAGGTCGAGGCCTCGCAGCTCGAGCTGGAACAGACCGGCTTCGTGCTCGCCGACCTGCTGGACAAGGCCATCGAGATGGTCGCCCCGCGCGCCCGGGAAAAGGGCCTGACCCTGACCTGCGTGATCGCGCCGGGCACGCCCTCGGACCTGCTGGGCGATCCGACCCGGCTGAGCCAGGTGCTGCTCAACCTGCTCGGCAACGCGGTCAAGTTCACCGAGGTCGGCCAGGTCAGCCTGCGCGTCGAGTCCGACGGCGATCCCGCCACGCCGACGGGGCTGCGCTTCACCGTCTCGGACACGGGCATTGGCATCGAGGAGGACAAGCTTGGCCGCGTCTTCGAGCGGTTCACCCAGGCCGACTCCTCGACCACACGCCGGTTCGGCGGGTCGGGCCTTGGCCTGACGATCTCGCGGCGGCTGGTCGAGTTGATGGGCGGCCGCATCTGGGTCGAGAGCGAACTGGGTGGAGGCAGCGTGTTCGCCTTCGCCGCGCCGTTCGAGGTCTGGGCGTCGCAGAACCGTCCGCAAGCCCTGCCGGTCGGCGCGGAGACGACCGGACCGCTCGACGCGCTGCACATCCTGCTGGTCGAGGATTCACCCGACAACTGCACGATCATCACGGCCTATCTGGCCGACACGCCCTATCGCGTCTCCATCGCGCCGACCGGGGCCATCGCCTGCGACATGTTCTTTCTCGGCGACTACGACCTGGTGCTGATGGACCGTCAGATGCCGGTGATGGACGGCCTGACGGCGACACGGAAGATCCGCGCCTGGGAACAGGAGTCCGGTACGGGCCCGGTTCCCATCATCGCCCTGACCGCCTCCGCGCTGAAGGGCGACCGGGAAACCTGCCTGGCCGCCGGCTGCACCGCGTTCCTGACCAAGCCGATCAAGCAGGACATCCTGCTGCGGGCGATCCGCGACGTCGTGACCTCATCGCGTCGCGCTGCCGCGAACGGCCCGCGTGGGCAGATGAAGGCTCCGCCCCTCAATCCCCGCATCGCCGAACGCGTGCCGGCCTACCTGGAGAACTGTCAGGAAAATGTCCTGGCGATCCACGCGGCCCTGGGGCGCGGCGACCTCGCGCGGGTCGTCTATCTGGCCCACAACATGCGCGGTTCGGGCGGCGCCTTCGGCTTCCAGACCATCACCGATATCGCCACGACCCTCGAGGCCGCAGCCGGGCAGGCTGACAGTCTGGCCGCCGGTGTGTCGGCGACGGCCCTGTCAGCCTGCCTCGACCAGATCAGGGCCGATCGGAAGCGATCAACCCTGGCCCCGGCCTGAAGTCCGCCGCCTACTTGTAGACGAAGGCGGCGTCGTCGAGATCGAGCTTCGGCAGCTCGTCCTTCTCGACCCAGTAGTCCTGGCTGTGCTGCCACTCGGGCTTGTCGCCCTTCTTCGGCAGCAGATGCATGCCCCGCATCAGGTAGCCGGGGTTGAAGTTCTCCGGATCCATCCAGTCGCTCAGCGGCATGTCCTTGTCTTCCGGACGCAGCTTCACCTCGACGACCGAGGCGCCCTTCTTCTTCATCTGGTTCAGCAGACGGCAGACGAAGTCGCCGATCAGGTCGGCCCGCAGGGTCCAGCTGGCGCGGAAGTAGCCGAACACCCAGACCATGTTGGGCACTCCGGTGAACATCATCCCGCGGTAGGTCACCGTGTCGGCGAAGTTCAGCGGCTTTCCGTCGATGACGAACTTGATGTCGCCCAGGACGCTCAGGTTGAAGCCGGTGGCGGTGATGATGATGTCGGCTTCCAGCTCCTCGCCCGACTTCAGCAGGATGCCCTTTTCGGTGAAGCGCTCGATCTCGTCGGTGACCACCGAGGCCTTGCCCGCGACCACGCCCTGGAACAGGTCGCCGTCCGGCACGAAGGCGATGCGCTGGCGCCACGGGCGATACTTGGGCGTGAAGTGCTTGGCGATGTCGAAGTCGGGGCCGACGAAGGCGCGCACGCCCTCCAGCAGCTCGTTCTTGACCGCCTCGGACTCCTCGATCGCGCGCTTGGTGAAGGCGGCCTGGTCGAACAGCACCTTCCGGCGGACGATGTCGTGGACCAGCATCGGGTCGAGATCCAGCTCGCGCAGGACGTTGGCCAGCTCGTTCTCGTTGCGGCCGGGGATGAAATAGGTCGGCGAGCGTTGCAGCAGGGTGGTGTGGGCCGTGTCGCCGGCGATGGCCGGCACCAGGGTCGCGGCGGTCGCGCCCGAGCCGATGACGATGACCTTCTTGCCCTTGTAGTCGAGGTCTTCCGGCCAGGTCTGCGGGTGGACGATCTTGCCCTTGAAGGTCGACATGCCTTCCCACTCGGGCGTGTAGCCCTCGGAGTGGCGGTAGTAGCCCTGGCACATCCAGAGGAAGTTGCAGGTGAAGCGGACCGCCGCGCCGGTGTCCTTGCGGACGCCCTCGATCGTCCACGTCTTGTCCGCGCTGGACCAGGTGGCCGAGGTGATCTGGTGGCCGTAGCGGATGTGCTTGTTGAGATCGTTCTCGTCGACGACCTCGCCCATGTACTTGAGGATCTCCTCGGCGCTGGCGATCGGCGCGCCGACCCACGGCTTGAAGCGGTAGCCGAAGGTGTAGAGGTCGCTGTCGGACCGGATGCCCGGATAGCGGTGCATCAGCCAGGTGCCGCCGAAGTTCTCCAGCCCCTCGAGCACGACAAAGCTCTTGTCCGGGCACTGGGTCTTCAGGTGATAGGCGCCGCCCACCCCGGAAATGCCGGCGCCGACGATCAGCACGTCGAAGTGTTCAGTGGTCGTGGCGGCGGGCCGCGCGAGGGTGGCGGTATCGGTCATGAGCTGTTTCCTCTGCCGGCTTGTGCCGGACGATCTGTTCGTCGCCAGATTTCGGCGCCGCTGATAGGTTATCGTTGATCAGGATCAAACCGGACGCAATCCCGGCCGGGGATTTTCTCGGACCGGCCGGCTCACACCGGCTCGTCGTTGAACCGGATATTGCCGCGCTCGAGCCCCTTGAGCACCACATCGATGCCGCCCGAGCGGATCATCCATTCCAGGCGATGATCGCGGTACTGCCGCTTGAACAGGCCCGCCTCGACGATCCCGGCCACCGCCGTCATCGCTTTGACCGCGTCGCGGGCGGCCTCGAAGGCGGCGGCCACCGACGGCCGGGCGCGGGAGCGCTGCAGCCAGGCGTCCAGCGGGCTTCCGGCGGCCGGCGCGAAGCCGAACCCCGCTGCGCCCTGCACATAGGGCACGGCGCTGAGGTCCGCCCAGCCGAAGGTCTCGCCGCCGAACCAGTCCGCCTCGCCGAGCTGCCTTTCCAGCCAGGCGTTCAGCCGGCCGATCTGTTCGCCGGCCGTGGCCAGCATGGTTTCGGCCAGCGCCCCTTCGGCGCGGCGGAAATAGTTGATCTCCGACAGGCCCCAGTTGATCGCCTCATAGTGGGTGTCGCAGACCTCCTCGAGCATCCGCGCCCTCGCCCGCGCCAACGCTTCGGCCGGCAGCAGCGGCGGGGTTGGAAAGCGGTCCTCGATGAACTCCAGGATCACCGTCGAATCGAAGATGGCCCCGCCGTCGGCGAACAGCACCGGCACCTCGCCGCGCGGGCTGGCGGCGCGGAAGTCGCCGGGCGTCGCCCCCGAGCCGATCGCGTCGGGGGTCCGGACGGTGAACGGAACGCCCTTCTCGGCCAGGGCGATCTTGACCTTCTGGGCGTAGGGCGACAGCGGATGTTCAAGGAGCTCGATCATGTCGCCAGTGGGCGGGATCGCGCCGCCCCCGTCAACCACGACGCAGGGGAAGCCCCGACGAAGATAGCCCCGGCTCGACGCGCTCGAACCGGGGCCTCTCACGGCGGGCGGCCAGGACAGACCAACCCGCAAGGACCCGGATCCCCTCCGACAGGAAAGCAGGCAACCTCAGTGAAAACCGGGAATCGCCGCCCGTCATCCGCCCGGGACCGGATGAACGGCATTGCGGGCCAATCGCTTCGCGGCTGCACAAAATGGATGCGCCCCGCGCCGCGCCTGCGCAGGGGATAGTCAGGAATCTGAACGAATCCCGCCGGAGCGGCCGGTTGCGTCGTCCCGCCTATTTTGCGATGCAGCGTCCCCAGATGACCCAGCCCGCCCCCTCACCGCGCCGCGCTGACCTGGACTGGATCCGCGTGACGGCGTTCGGGCTGCTGATCCTGTTTCACGTCAGCCTGGTCTACGCGCCGTGGGACTGGCACGTGCACAGCAAGCACACCTTCGCCTGGCTGGAGGAGGCCACGGCGGCCACCGGCCCCTGGCGGCTGTCGCTGCTGTTCCTCGTCTCGGGCGCGGCGCTGCGCTTCATGAGCCGGCGGTACTCGCCTGGCGAGGTGCTGCGGGCGCGCATGGCGCGGCTGATCCCGCCCCTGCTGTTCGGCGTCCTGATCCTCGTCCCGCCCCAGTCCTGGCTCGAGGCGGTCGACAAGGGCAGCTGGACGGCCGGCCTGATCCCCTGGTGGCTCAGCGAGTTCAGCTTCCGCGGCCTCGCCGACGGCGTGCCGCTCAACCACCTGTGGTTCGTCGAATACATCGCCGTCTACAGCCTGGCGGCCGTCTTGCTGATGACGCGGCCCGACTGGCTGGCGAAGCTGGAAGCGGCCGTGGAACGGCTGCTCGGCGGCTGGCGGCTGCTGGTGCTGCCGCTACTGTTCTTCGCCCTGGCCCGCCAGCTGGTCTTTCCGCCGTTCGGCCAGACCAACCAGCTGACCAATGACTGGTACAATCACCTGACCTCGCTGGGCGTGTTCCTGTTCGGCTTCACCGTGGCCGGCCGCGAGTCGGTGTGGAAGACGTTCGAGGCCAACCGCCGCGCGGCGCTGGTCACCTTTCTGGTCTCTACGCCGCTGCTGATGGCGGTCACCGCCCATCCCGCCGGCATGGCCTATGGCGGCTGGATCAAGCACGCCCTCCACGGCGTCGAGCAATGGTCGGCGATCGCCGCCATCCT
>CANJYY010000204.1 GCA_947479185.1 Caulobacteraceae bacterium | reverse complement strand
GCGGGAGATGGTCGTGGCCGACTGCGACTTTGTCGGCGCCGGCTACGGCCTGATCGACCAGGGCGTGGCCGACGCCTTGATGCTGGCGGCGCGGACCGAAGGCCTGCTGCTCGACCCCGTCTATACCGGCAAGGCGATGAAGGGGCTGATCGCCCTGGCCAGGGCCGACGCCTTCGCCGGCGAGACCGTGGTCTTCCTGCACACCGGCGGGGCCCAGGGCCTGTTCGGCTATCACTACGAGCTGGAGCCGCTGCTGGCGTGAGGGTGGGTGGTTCGAGACGCGATCCTGAGGGATCGCTCCTCACCATGACGACCATTTTGCAGTCCGCCGAAATTCGTCATCCTGAGGAGCGAGCCTCAAGCGAGCGTCTCGAAGGACGCAGGGACGAAATGCAGGGACCAACCATGAAAACCCTCGGCGTTCTGGGCGGGATGGGGCCGGCGGCGACGCTGGACTTTCTCGCCCGGCTGCAGGCCGCGACCCCGGCCGGGCGCGACCAGGATCACCTGCGGGTGCTGGTCGACATCAATCCCCAGGTCCCCGACCGCAACACCGGCGACGCTGAGCCGGGCCCCGTGCTGGCGGCCATGGCCAGGGGCCTGCGCGACGGCGGGGCGCAGGTGCTGGCCATCGCCTGCAACACCGCCCACGCCTATGCGGAGGAGGTCGTCGCCGCGTCCGGCCTGCCGCTGATCGACATGATCGCCGTCGCCTGCGAGGCCGCGCGGGACACCGGCGCGACCGGGGTCGGGGTGCTGGGAACGCCGCTGGCGGTGGACCTTTACAGCGCGCGGCTGAGCGGCATGGGGCTGGCGCCCGTCGCCCTGTCGCCGGCCGAGCAGGCGCGGTTCATGGCCCTGCTCTACCGGATCAAGGGCGGCGATGCAGGAGCCGAGGTGCGGGACGGGATGGCCGCCGTCGCCCGGTCGCTGGCCGGCGCCCAGGCCGTGATCGCCGGCTGCACCGAGGTTCCGCTGGCGCTGGCGGCCGACGCCCTGACCGTCCCGCTGATCAACGCCGGCCAGACCCTGGCCGACCGCTGCGTGGCCGTGTGCCAGGGGCAGATGCCGCCCGCATAATGCCCGGCCCGGCCAAAATCGCGCGCGCGACCCCCTATTTGGGGTATGGCGCGGGCGTGGATTGGCTTCATATGGCCACTGTTGCCTGCACCACTTGGGGGAATACCACCATGAAGAAGCTCCTCGCCGCCGCTGTCGCGGTCTCGGCCGTCGTCTGCACCGCCCTGCCCGCCGCCGCCTACACCTATCCCGCCGCCGGCGTCAGCGCCCAGGAAGTCGCCTCGGTCCTGCGCGCCCGCAAGCTGCCCGTCGAGATCACCAAGGACGACGCCGGTGAT
The DNA here is from genome assembly GCA_947479185.1 of Caulobacteraceae bacterium. Classification (GTDB taxonomy): domain Bacteria; phylum Pseudomonadota; class Alphaproteobacteria; order Caulobacterales; family Caulobacteraceae; genus Caulobacter. The sequence goes on along the minus strand of CANJYY010000204.1, from coordinate 4,223 downwards.
CCGATGATCAAGAGCTCGTCCGACAGCCTGAACTGGCGCATCTACTTCTACGACTGCACCGCCGGTCGCTGCACCAGCATCCAGTTCTCCGCCGGCTTCGACCTCGACAACGGCATGACCTATTCGAAGTGCAACGAGTGGAACTACACCAAGCGCTTCAGCCGCTGCGCCCTCGACGACGAGATGGACCCCTACGCGCGCTACGACATCGACGTGGCCAAGGGCTACACCTCCGAGTCGATGGACTACGCCCTGGCCACCTGGCTGCTGGTCGTGCCGACCTTCTCGACCTTCATCGGCTACTGAACCGGCCCTTCCCGTCGGGCGGGTTGACGGCCGCCTGACAGGACACTGACGCGACGCCCGGCCGCCGGTCCCCTCCGGCGCGTCCGGGCGTCTGTCTTTGGTGATCAGCCGGTCGCCGCATCGTCCCGCGCGTCCAGCTGGCGGCGGATATCGGCGTGGGCCGCCGCGTCGAGCCGGTAGCCATGAATCAGCCAGGCCGCCGCCAGGGCCAGCGCCGCCGGGCCGAAACAGAACATCAGCTGCAGCGTCAGCAGGGCTTTCGGACTGTTGGCGCCGGAGAGTTCGGCGACGAAACCGACCTCCTTGAGCAGGAACAGACTGCCGCCGACCGCCAGCATCGAGCCGATCTTGATCGAGCCCGTCAGGAGGGAAAACAGCAGGCCGGTGCGATCAGCGCCGCTCTCAAGCCGCTCCTCGTCCGCCACGTCCGCCATCATCGCCTTGAGCATGATCGGCCCCGAGGCGTACGGCAGGCCCGCCAGGAACATGGTCAGAAAGCCGATCCAGAGCACATTCGGCGCGACGAACACCGACACCTGCATGATCGCCCAGCAGACCCCGGCGATGGCCATGGCGCGATGCTTGCCGAGGCGGCGGGCGACAATCCGCCAGATCGGCGCGCCGGCCAGGGCGCCGACGAAGAACACGATCAGCATCAGGCCGGCCATGCCTCGCTCGATGCCCCTGACGGCGTCGAAGAAGAAGAACAGCAGCGTGCCGGACACCGACAGCGCGGTGCCCCAGCAGATGTCGGCGGCCAGCACGCGCAGCACCGATCCCCGCCGCAGCATGGCGACGAAATGCGCCAGCCGGGGCGTCTCATGGTGCGGCTTCACCGGCGGTTCCCCGGTGGCGAAGAGGGCGAGGAGGGTGGTCAGAGGCAGGGCGATGATGGTGAACCAGCCCATGGCCCTGATGCCGGTCGCGAAGTCACCGCCGAACCCGAACTTCACCAGTGGCGGCATCAGCAGAATGGCGATCATCCCGCCGACCGTCAGGGCCTGCCACCAGCCATAGATCCGCGACCGCTCGTCGTATCCGGGCGCGACGGTCGCCGCCCAGGCCATGTGGCCCAGCTGGGACATGGATTGTCCGCTGAAACCGACGACCAGCCAGAGCAGGATGTAGCCGCCGCCGATCCCGGCCTCGGCCATGAACAGCATGTAGGTCGCCAGCATGGCGATAGGCGCGCCGACGACGAACCACGGCCGGAACCGGCCCCAGCGCGATCGGGTCCGGTCCATCAAAAGCCCCAGCGCCGGATCGAACCACAGGTCGAAGAAACGCACGGCCATGAAGGCCCAGGCGAGCTCGGCCAGGTCGACCTTCAGATCCTGGGCGTAGTAGTTGGGCAGGTAGGCCGTAACGGGCATCAGCATCGCGGCCAGCGGGATCGTCGGAGTCGCGAAGGCGAGAACGCGCCACAAGGGCATCGGGGCCCGCCCCGCCTTCCCTTGGGGCGTCGCTGAAACGCCGTCGGACTCCACGTCAACTGTCACTCATGCCTCCCGACCCTTCCCTTCAGGGATTGGCGGCGATGTTCCGACGCCTGTGAGCAGGACACAAGGGACGGGCGGCGACGATCAGCCGGCGATGGCGTCCATGAAGCCGGCCAGGGTGACGTCGAGCTCGGTCACGCCGTCGGCGTCGTGGGTCGCCAGCAGCACCTCGACCCGGTTGTAGACGTTGAACCACTCGGGATGGTGATCGAGCTTGTCGGCCATCAGGGCCACCCGGGTCATGAACCCGAAGGCGGCGTTGAAGTCCTTGAACGTGAAGGTCTTGAGGATGGCGTCGCGGCCGTCGGTCGCGGCCGTCCAGCCCTTGAGCCGGGCTGTCGCCGCCGCCGCGCCGATTTTCGTCGGGGTCATGGGTCGCCTCCGTGAAAGGCCCGCCTATAGCACGGCGGGGGACGCGGGGAATCCCGTGTGGGATTCCCCGCGCCCTGCCTTGTCAGAGGAGCCAGCCGCCATCCGTCGGCAGCGAGCCGCCGGTGATGACCGGGTCGGCGGTGGTGTGGTTGCCGTTCATCGTCACCAGCAGGTCGGCCTTTCCGTCGCCGTCGACGTCGAGCTGCAGCGTCGAGGTGTTCGAGGCCGCCGCGTAGGTCAGCGTCGCCTGGCCCGCGACTCGGGTGAAGGCCGAGACGAAGGTGAAGGCCTGGTCGCCGGCAAGACCGCTGTTGGCGTCGATGCCCGACAGGTCGATGCGGTCGCCCTGGGCGAAGTCGACATCGACGATCGTGTCGCGGTCGTAGACCAGGGCGAGACCCGAGCGACGGACGTCCAGATCGGTGAACACGAACGTATCCGCACCGAGGCCGCCGGTGAGGCGGTCGGAACCAGCCCCGCCTTCGAGCCGGTCATTGCCGAGACCGCCCACCAGCTGGTCCGCCCCCGCGCCGCCGAGCAGGACGTTGTCGCCGCCGTTGCCGGGGAGGATGTTGGCCAGCTCGTTGCCCGTGCCGTTGGTATTGGCCGAGCCCGTCAGGGTCAGACGTTCGACGTTGGCCGTCAGGGCGTAGTCGATCGAGGACTGCACCGTGTCGATACCTTCGTTGAAGCGCTCGATGATGAAGTCGCCCGCGTCATCGACGATGTAGGTGTCCTCGTTGAGGCCGCCCAGCATGATGTCCGCGCCTGTTCCGCCACTCAGCGTGTCGGAGCCGGCGCCGCCGGACAGGGTGTCGTCGCCCGTTCCGCCGTCGAGGGTGTCATTGCCGTCGCCGCCGGACAGGTCGTCGGCGCCCGCACCGCCGCGCAGGGTGTCGACCCCCAGCCCGCCGAGCAGGACGTCGGCGTCATCGCCGCCGTCGAGCAGGTCGTTGCCATCGCCGCCATCCAGCGTGTCCAGACCGAGGCCGCCGTAGAGGGTGTCGTTGGCCAAGCCGCCGCGCAGATTGTCGTCGCCCTCGCCGCCGTCGAGGGTGTCAGCCCCGTCGCCGCCATCCAGGCTATCATTGCCGGCGTTGCCGAACAGCTTGTCGACGCCGAGCCCGCCCTGGAGGTTGTCAGAGCCGTCGCCGCCGTTGAGCGTGTCGTTGTCCGCGCCGCCGTCGAGCGTGTCATCGCCGATGCCGCCGTTGAGGGTATCCGCCCCGGCGCCGCCCATGAGGCTGTCCGCGCCGTCGCCGCCGGTCAGGGAGTCGGCGCCGTCGCCGCCGTCGAGGGAGTCGTCGCCAAGACCGCCGAGCAGGGTGTCGGTGCCCAGACCGCCCTGCAGCAGGTCGTTGCCGTCTCCACCATCAAGCGTGTCGGTGCCGTCGCCGCCGTCGAGGGTGTCGACGCCCGCGCCGCCGTTTAGGACGTCGCTGCCCAGACCGCCGGTCAGGGTGTCGACGCCATCGCCGCCGTTGAGGAGATCGTTGTCCGCGCCGCCATCGAGGGTGTCGGCGCCGTCGCCGCCATCCAGCGTATCGGCCCCGGCGCCGCCGCGCAGGGTGTCGTTGCCGGCCCCGCCCAGCAGGCGGTCGACGCCGTCGCCGCCGTCCAGCGTATCGTTGCCGAGACCGCCGGTGAGCGAGTCGTTGCCCAGACCTCCCAGCAGCTGGTCGTCGCCTTCGCCACCGTCGAGGACGTCGTTGTCCGCGCCCCCGTCGAGCGAATCGTCGCCCAGGCCGCCGAGCAGGGTGTCGACGCCGAGGCCGCCCTGGAGCGTGTCAGCGCCGTCGCCACCATCGAGACTGTCAGTCCCGTCGCCGCCGTCGAGACTGTCGATACCCGCGCCGCCGGCGAGGATGTCATTGCCCAGACCGCCGAGCAGAGTGTCGGTCCCGTCGCCGCCCACCAGGGTGTCGGCGCCGTCGCCGCCGTCGAGCAGGTCGTCGCCTTCGCCGCCGTCGAGGCTGTCGTTGGCCAGGCCGCCACGCAGGGTGTCCGCGCCGAGACCGCCGCGAAGCACATCGAGGCCGTCGCCGC
>CANJYY010000203.1 GCA_947479185.1 Caulobacteraceae bacterium | reverse complement strand
GCTTGTCCTGTCCCCTGATGGCGCCGGACGGGACAGGTTATCCAGTCCCAAGGGACAGGATAACCTGTCCCCGCGCTCCTCCTTGGAGGCTGCCTTCTCCCGCAAGGGGAGAAGGATCAGCCTATCGGGACATCGGAGACACCGCCGCGCAACCATCCGCCGTCTGCCGCGCTCTGCCTGCGACGAGCGATGGAGACCGCGATGATCCTCTTGCCCCTGATGCTGGCCGGCGCGACCGCTTTCGGACACGGCGCGGCCGTCGACCAGCGGCCCTATGCCGCCAGCCGGACCAACGCCATCATCGAGGCCGCCGCGACCCAGGAGGTGACCGCCGCGGCGCCCGACGCGACGCCGGTCCGCTACCCCAGCGCCGACGGCGACATTCTCGCGGGCCTAGGCCAGCCGATGACCGTCGCGCCGCTGCTGCCGAAAAAGCCGATCGCGGCGGTGTTCCCGCCGATGCGCGCGCCGTCCGCCGATGCGCGCGGCGTCGATGCGTCGGGCCTGCTGGGCGGGCCGCGGCAGTAGGCGCTCGGGGACATGTACCGCAGGTACGTGTCCCCTCACCCCGCTCTCCCCAAACCTCCGTCATCGTCGGACTTGTTCCGACGACCCAAGAACACCGTGGACGAGGGAATGGCGGCCATGGCGATGCCTTGGGTCATCACGGGTGGTGCGCATGGGTCCTCGGGACAAGCCCGAGGATGACGGGCGGGGTGGGCGATGCATCACCCGCCGACGGGGGACACGCACTGAAGTGCATGTCCCCTCCCCCCGACTGGCAAATCCCTTGCTGCGCGAGTTCCAACCTGCGCCGCATTGGGACACTGGGCATGACCGACCGCATTCTGCCGCCGCTTTCGACCGACCAGAAGAAGATCGTCCGCAAGGAGATCCTGCGGTTCAACCACCGGCTGGAACAGACCGGCCTGTTCACCGACGCGGCGCTGGCGACCCTGCTCGACGAGCATCCGCGCGACGAGGTGACCATCTGCACCATGCGGCCCAATCCGCCGGCGGACGAGACCTGGATCGCCGGCGAGGCCAATGGCCTGTCGGGCGAGGAGCTGGTCGCGGCGGCCCGCACCGGCGCCCTGTGGGTTTCGCCCCGCAGCGCCATGACGAAAAACCCGCGCTACAAGGTCGTGTTCGACCAGCTGATGGGCGAGTTCTCCAGGGAGACCGGCCTGCCGCACCTCTCGGCCGACGCCGCGGTGCTGATCTCCAGCCCCAACATGGGCATCTTCTTCCATGTCGATCCGGCCGAGACGATGCTCTGGCATGTTCGCGGCAACAAGACCGTCCACGTCTATCCGCCGCGCGAGGACATCGTCACCGAGGCCGCGATGGAGGCCATCCTGCTCAAGGAAACCCTGTCCGACCTGCCGTGGAAGGCGTCGTTCGCGGACCACGGCCTGCCGGTGCCGCTGAAACCCGGCCAGGCCGCCTTCTGGCCGCACCATTCGCCGCACCGGGTGGTCAACGGCGACGACCTGAACGTGTCGATCTCGGTCGAGTTCTCTTCCCCGCAGTCGATGCTGACCAACAGCGTGTTCTACACCCACGGCCGCATGCGCCGGGCTCTGGGCTGGGCGCCGAAGTCGCGCGGCGTGATGCAGGCCCTGGCCCCGGCCAGCCTGCTGCTCGCCAGGGCGCTGAAAACCTGGGCCCCGCCGGCGCACAATGTCGAACGCTCGCCCGTTCGCCGCTTCGATGTCGACCTTTCGGCGCCGGGCTGCGTGCGCTGGCGCGAGGGCATGGCGCCGGACTGGGCGCAGGTCGCCAAACCGGCAAAGGCCGCGCGCAAGTCGACCCGCCGGCGCACGGAAGAGCGCAAGGCCGCGTGACGGCGGGCGTCCCTGCGGTTAAGGGGACGCCATGACCGAACAAGCCCTCCAGATCATCGCCCGCGGCCCGCGCGCCCTGGCGGAAGCCGCCGCCGACGCCCTTGACGCCAATCCCATGCTGGAAGGCGCCACCTACTCGATCCTCGAAGAGGACGAGGACAAGGGCATCTGGCGCATCGACGCCTTCCCGACCTCGACCGAGGAAGCCGAGGGCATCGAGGCCAGCCTGATCGCCTCGGGCGGCCTGACGGTCCTCGTCGAGGCCCTGGCCGACGCCGACTGGCTGGCCATGGCCCTGTCCGGCCTGCCGCCGGTGCGCGAGGGTCGCTTCTTCGTCTACGGCGTCCACGACACCGGCCGGGCCCCGGTCAACGCGGTCAAGCTGCGCATCGAGGCCGGCGCGGCCTTCGGCACCGGCCACCACGGCACCACGGCCGGCTGCCTGAAGGCCTATGACGACCTGCTCAAGGCGCGCCGCTTCGGCCGCGTGCTCGACGTCGGCTGCGGCACGGGCGTGCTGGCCATCGCCGCCGCCCGCACCGGCTCGAAGAAGGCCGTCGGCACCGACATCGACGGCCCCAGCGTGCGCATCGCCAACGAGAACGCCGTCGAGAACGCCGCGAAGGCGCGCTTCGTCCACGCCTCGGGCCTGAACCACCGGCTGGTGCGCCAGGACGCGCCCTACGACCTGGTGTTCGCCAACATCCTCGCCCCGCCGCTGGTCGCCCTGGCCCAGGACATCAAGGGCGCGCTGCGCCCGGGCGGCATGGCCATCCTGTCCGGTCTGCTGCGCACCCAGGAGCGCCGGGTGAAGGCGGCTTACCTGTCCAAGGGCTTCCGCGTGGTGCGTCGCATCCACCGCGACGCCTGGGCGACGCTGGTCCTGCAGCGGGCCTGAACCGGAACCGCTGTTTCCGCGCGGCGTTGTCTGCCCGTCGGGGGCTTATCCCCACGGAGGGCCGTCCATGACCTATACCGATCCCCAGAACCCGCCGCCCGTCGACAACCGCTCGGTCGGCCCGCGCAGCAGCAACGCGACCCCGTGGGTCGTCGCGGCGGTCGTGGCCGTGGTGGCCATCATCGCCGTCGCCTTCATGGTCACGAGCCAGACCGTGCCCGAGCAGGACGACGTCGCCGTCGCCCAGGCCCGTGACCTCGGTCGTGCCGAAGGCGCCCTCGCCGGCGCGCAATCGACGTTGACGGTCGCGCGTGACGCGGCCAGCGAAGCCGCCGCCCGCGCCGCCGCCGACCGCGCGGCCCGGAGCGCCAGCGACGCCGCAACCAGCGCTACGCCGCTCCCCGGCGACACGCCGCCGCCGCAAGATCCGCCGATGTAACCGTCAGACGATCTGCATCACCGCGCCATCCAGCGCCATGAGGCCGATCTCGACCTCCATGTGCGGATGCTTGGCGAGGATGGCCGAGCGCAGGGCGTAGAGCTGCTTCACGTGGCTCTTCAGCTCTGTCTCGGGGTCCTTCACCGAAGCCTCGCCGAGGATCATCTTGTAGGCGCCGCAGTCGCGGTGATCGAGCACCATGACCCGATGCACCTCGTGCAGTTCGATGGCCAGGTCCAGGTGCTGCCAGAACACCTCGGTCCAGGCCGGGAAGCGGTCGTTGAGCGCGCCCAGCGAGGCGCCGGCCAGGACGACGTGATCGTATTTGTCCCGCAGGCCACGGGCCTCCATGTAGGCCTCGATCTCGTTGGCCAGCCGGAAGTCCATGCAGGTCAGCAGCAGCATCTCGGTGTGGCCGCCCGCCTTCGCCACGCCCGGACGAAGCATCGACAGCAGACTGACGCCCGCGCCGAGGGCGACGGCCTGGAGCGCGCGGCGGCGCGACATCGGGGCGGGCAGGATGGCATTGCAGCAGGTCATGGGGGCTCGGCGATCGTTGGTTGATGACGGCACCGTGAGGCTCGCCGGTTAGCAATCTGTTTCCTGCTGTGGCGCGAGCGACGTCGGACGAATAGGCTGCGGTCATGCGCCAGACCTTCGATGAATCGACCGACCCGGGCTTCGGCCCGCGCCATGTGCCGCTGATCCGCGCGGCGATGCAGGCCCAGGGCCTCGACGGCTTCCTCATTCCGCATGAGGACGAGCACCAGAACGAATACCTGCCCGAGGCCAACGACCGTCTCGCCTGGGCCACCGGCTTCACCGGCTCGGCCGGGGCGGCGGTGATCCTCAAGGATCGGGCTGCCGTGTTCGTCGACGGTCGCTACACCCTGCAGGTCCGCGAGCAGGTCGATGCGTCGGTGTTCGAGATCCGCGACCTCGTCGAGGGCGGCGTGCCCGCCTACCTCGAAACCGCCGGCAAGGGCGCGGTGCTCGGCTACGACCCGCGCCTGCACAGCCCCGACGCCCTCGCGGGCCTGCGCGCCGCCGCCGAGAAGGCCGGCGCGTCGCTGAAGCCGGTCGATCCCAACCCGCTGGACGCCGCCTGGGGTCTGAGCCGGCCCGCCCAGCCGACCGCCCCGGTCGTGCCCCAGCCGCTGGACTACGCCGGCGAGGAGTCCACCGCCAAGCGCGCGCGCATCGGCGAGGCCCTGGCGCGGGACGGCGCCGACGCTTCGGTGATCACCGCCCCGGCCTCGATCGCCTGGCTGTTCAACATCCGCGGCGGCGACGTGATCCGCTCGCCGCTGCCCATCGGCCAGGCCGTGGTCAACGCCGACGGCACGGCGCGACTGTTCCTCGACCCCGCCAAGGTGACCCAGGACCTGCCGGCCTGGCTCGGCAACCAGGTGACGCTGGAGGCGCCCGAGGCCCTGGCCGGCGCGCTGTCGGACCTGAAGGGCAAGACCGTGCTGGTCGACCCGGCGCAGTCATCGGCCTGGTATTTCGACACCCTGGCCGCGGAGGGCGCGACGGTGCTGCGGGCGATGGATCCCTGCACCCTGCCCCGCGCCTGCAAGAACGCCGTCGAGCTGGCCGGCACGGCCCGCGCCCATATCCGCGACGGCGCCGCCCTGACCAACTTCCTCCACTGGATCGCCACCGAGGGGCAGAACAATCCGCCGGACGAGAAGGAGGCCGTGGCGAAGCTGGAAGCCTTCCGCGAGGCGACCGGCGCGCTGAAGGACCTGTCATTCGACACCATCGGCGCGGCCAACGGCCACGGCGCCCTGCCCCACTACCGCCCGACCGAGCGCAGCAACGAGCGCTGCGCCCCGGGCTCGCTGCTGCTGGTCGACAGCGGCGGCCAGTACCTCGACGGCACCACCGACGTGACCCGCACCATGGCCATCGGCGCGCCGTCGGACGAGATGCGGCATCGCTTCACCCTGGTGCTGAAGGGCCATCTGCATCTGGCCCGCGTGCGGTTCCCGGTCGGAACGACCGGCTCGGCGCTCGACGTGCTGGCGCGCGCGCCGCTGTGGAACGCCGGCCTCGACTACGACCACGGCACCGGCCATGGCGTCGGCGCCTATCTCGGCGTCCACGAGGGCCCGCAGCGTATCGCCAAGGCCCCCAACAGCGTCGCCCTGCGCCCCGGCATGATCCTCAGCAACGAACCGGGCTACTACAAGCCGGGCGAATACGGCATCCGCATCGAGAACCTGCAGTACGTCACCGAGGCGACCGGCGTGCCAGGCGGCGAGCGGCCGATGCTGGCGTTCGAGAACCTGACCTGGGCCCCGATCGACCGGGCCTGCATCGACGTCGACCTGCTGACCGACGAGGAAACCGCCCAGATGGACGGCTATCACGCCCGGGTGCTGGAGCTGATCGGCCCGCT
>CANJYY010000202.1 GCA_947479185.1 Caulobacteraceae bacterium | reverse complement strand
GACGGCATGGCCATGGACATGAGCGTCGAAACCTTCGACCAGACCTTCGCGGTCAATGTGCGCGGCGTCTATTTCGGCGCGGTGGAAGCGGCCAAGCGGATGATCGCCAGCGGCGTGGCCGAGGCCGGCGAGGCGCGGATCATCAACATCGCCTCGATCGCCGCCTTCAATCAACTGCCGGGCCTGAGCGTCTACTGCGCCTCCAAGGCCGCCTGCGCCTCGCTGACCAAGGGCCTGGCCCGCGAGTGGGCCCGGCCGCGCATCGCGGTCAACGCCATCTGCCCCGGCTACATCGAGACCGAGATCAATGCCGACTGGTTCCATACCGAGGGCGGCCAGAAGCAGATCAAGGGCTTCCCGCGTCGCCGGCTGATGGACGAGGACGTGCTGGACGAGGCCCTGCTGATGCTGGCCGGCCGCCGCGCGCACTTCATCACCGGCACGCTGATCAGCCTGGATGACGGGCAGACGCTGTAGGCCGCTTGCCTGACCGAACGTCAGCGCCGCTAACTCACGACGAAACGGGAGAAACACCATGGGCAAGGGTCCGCTTTCGGGTCTGAAGATCGTCGAGTTCGCCGGCATCGGGCCGGGGCCGTTCTGCGGCATGCTGCTGTCGGACCTGGGCGCCGACGTGGTGCGGGTCGACCGCAAGGGCTCGGGCCGGGCCTCGCCCGCCGACGTCACCAGCCGCGGCCGCCGTTCGGTGGCGCTGGACCTGAAGTCGCCGGACGCCATCGAGGCGGTGCTCAAGCTGCTGGAAAGCGCCGACGGCCTGATCGAGGGCTTCCGGCCGGGCGTCATGGAGCGCCTGGGTCTCGGCCCCGATGTCGTGCTGAAGCGCAACCCGAAGCTGGTGTTCGGCCGCATGACCGGCTGGGGCCAGTTCGGGCCCTACGCCAAGGCCGCCGGCCACGACATGAACTACATCGCCATCACCGGCGCGCTGCACGCCATCGGCACCAGCGACAAGCCGGTGCCGCCGCTCAACCTGGTCGGCGACTTCGGGGGCGGCGCCCTGTATCTGGCCTTTGGCCTCATGGCCGGCATCATCAGCGCCCGCGAGACCGGCAAGGGCCAGGTCATCGACTGCGCCATGAGCGACGGCGCGGCCTCGCTGATGGCCATGTTCTACGGCTTCAAGGGTGCCGGCATGTGGAAGGACGAGCGCCGCAGCAACCTGCTCGACGGCGGCGCGCACTTCTACGACACCTACCAGTGCGCCGACGGCAAGTGGATCTCGATCGGCTCGATTGAACCGCAGTTCTACGCGCTTCTGCTTGAAAAGACCGGCATTACCGACCCTCAGTTCGCCAACCAGATGAGCCGCGACGAGTGGCCCGAACTGAAGGCCAAGCTGGCCGCCGTGCTGGCCAAGAAGACCCAGGCCGAGTGGTGCGAGATCATGGACGCCACCGACATCTGCTTCGCGCCGGTGCTGGATCTCGAGGACGCGCCCAAGCACGCCCACAACGTCGCCCGCGAGACCTTCGTGACGATCGAGGGCGTGGTCCAGCCGGCTCCCGCGCCGCGCTTCTCGGCCACGCCGGGCGCCATCCAGGGCCCGCCGCCCAAGATCGGCGCGCATAACGACGAGGCCCTGTCGCAGTGGGGCTTCTCGGCCGCCGAAATCGAGACGCTGAAGGCCAAGGGCGCGCTCTGAACAACAAACTGATACCGCCGTTCAGCCACGGTTCAGCCGGCCGATACCATCTTCGTCCTCGTAGACAGCCGTTGAGCTCTCCCGTCCCTCGAACCGGCGGCTGGCTACACAGGACGAAGGCAAGGTCTTCCTGTCAGGCGCGTCGTGGCCCCCGCCGCGGCGCGCCTTTGACGTTGCGCTCGACCGCGTGCGCGGGCAGGTTCCGGGCATGACGCGTACACCCCGCCCGTCGGGGCTTCCCACCACCCTCGACCTCGACCCCGTCCACTGGGCGCGGGCGACCCTCGACGTGATCGGCAAGGCGCTGACCCGCCTGTGGGGCCGCGACGTCATGCTGTACGTCGGCGGGGTGTCCTTCTGGATCATGCTGGCTGTGTTCCCGCTGCTGGTTATCGCGGTCGGTCTGTACGGCATGCTGGTGACGCCCGAGCAGGTGGCGAACCAGGCCGAGTCCCTGGCGCGCATGCTGCCGGCTGACGCCCGCGTCCTCTTTCAGGGGGAGCTCCAGCGGCTGGCGCACGCCCCGCATGTGGCGGTCTCGACCCAGAGCGTCATCGCGCTGTTCATCGGCGGCTATGCCTCCCACCGGGGCTACAAGGCGCTGCTGGCGGGGCTATCGTTCATTCATGACGAGGAGAACCAACGCGGCTTTGTCAGCTTCAACGTCATGGCGCTGCTGGTGCTGGTCGCGTCGCTGGTGCTGGTCGGGCTGGTGTCGGTGCTGTTCCTCGGCCTGCGGGTCGCGGCCGTGGCCTGGAACCTCAAGCCGCTGGCCGGCCTGAGCTGGCTCTACAGCGAGTGGACCTGGACCAGTGTCTGTATGCTGCTGGCCATGAGCCTGATCTACCGCTTCGCCATGTCGCGCGAGCCGGTCGCCTGGCGGGCCTCGATCGCCGGCGGCCTGGCCTCGGCCGTGCTTGCGCTCGTCGCGTCCTGGCTCTGCGCCATCTATGTCGAGCAGGTGGCGCACCTCGGCGCGACCTACGGCTCGGTCGGCACCGTGGTGGTGTTCCTGATCTGGCTGAGCTGGAACGTGAACGCGCTGTTTTTCGGCGGGGCGCTGGCGACCGAGATGGAAATCGCCCTGCACACCCGGAAGATCAAGCCGGTCTTGAAACGACGAAAAAAAGCCCCGCGGGGCTGAGCGGACCGCTCTCAATCAACTGAAAGCCCGCCTGCGCCGCGAAGTGCGGCACGTCGATGCGGGCCATCGGATCGTCGGCCAGCAGCCGCACGACCGCGCCGGGTCCGGCCTGCTCCAGGGCCCGCCGCAGCCGCAGCGTCGGCACCGGACAGTGATGCCCCAGCGCATTGACGAGAATCTCCCCGGCAACCGGCGCGCCCGGCGCCGCGTTGAGCGGAGGTCCCTGTTCCCCGGAGGCCGTCATGGCGTCGCGTCCAACCTGGCAGGGTCACCTGCGCCTGTCGCTGGTGACCCGTCCCGTGGCTCTCTACACCGCCACCAGCCCCGCGGGCGATAGGCGTGTCAGCGCCTCAGGCTGTCGGAAGGTTGGTCCGGCCCCCGCGGAGTCGGCCGCGGCGGGCGGTCTGAGCGGCCGCCGTCGGCCCAGGCGGACATCGTGACCACCACGGGGCCGTGCGGATCGAGAACCGCGCCGACGCCCCCGGGCCCGAGTCAGGGTCATGGACACGGTCGCCCTGTCGCGGCGGACCGTAGCGTGACGACATGAAGGGCCCTGACGCCGGTCATCTTGCAGACGGTGACCAGTCCGACTGCTTCCAATCAGCCCCGGGACCTCCGGCTTGCCAGGAAGATCGAACAGGGCCGGCCGGCCAGATGCGGGGTCATCCGGCAATCCCGTCCGGCTGCGCCTTCTCCCCCCTTCTCTTTTCCGGCAGGCGGCGTAAGGCTCGCGTACGTGCTGAGGGAGACAGACCCATGACCAGGGACCGCATGGCCGTTCTGACCGCGATGATCGGTCAGGGAGTCATCCCCGTCTTCTACCACCCGGACGCCGAGACCTGCGTCAACGTCATCCAGGCCTGCGCCAACGGCGGGGCGCGCTGCATCGAGTTCACCAACCGCGGCGACTTCGCGGCCCACACCTTCCTGGAAGTGACGCGTCATTTCGCCGGGGCCGACCCGCGCGTGATCATGGGCGTGGGCAGCATCGTCGATGCGCCGACCGCCGGCCTCTATATCGCCAACGGGGCCCGGTTCGTCGTCGGGCCGATCCTCAACGCCGACGTCGCGAAGCTCTGCAACCGGCGCATGATCCCCTACAGTCCCGGTTGCGGCACCGCGACCGAGATCAGCGAAGCCCAGGAACTGGGCAGCGAGATCGTCAAGGTGTTCCCGGGCGACAGCGTTGGCGGCCCGGCCTTCGTCAAGGCCGTGCTGGGGCCGATGCCGTGGAGCAAGATCATGCCGACCGGCGGGGTCGAGCCGGACGAGGCGTCGCTGCGGGAATGGTTCGGCGCGGGCATCGTCGCCGCCGGGATGGGCAGCAAGCTGATCACGGGCGACCTGGTGAAGGCGGGCGACTGGGCGGGCATCGAGGCCCGCGTGCGCCGGACGGTTGACCTCATCGCCAGGATCCGCGGCGAACTGGCGGGTTAGGTCAGGGACGCCAGGCGAGCTGCACCTGCGCTTCGCCATCCTGCGCCTGACCGGTGAACCCAAGGGCCCGGAACAGGGCCAGAGACGCGACATTGCTGACAATGACCATCGCCGTGACGGCCAGATCACGCGCCTTCGCCTGACGTTGAAGATCGGCGATCACGGCGCGGCCGACACCCTGTCTCCGGACGGAGGGGGCGAGGGCGATATCGATCACATGCAGGGCGGCGTCGGCGTCCGCCTCGATCAGGCCGCCGACCGGCATTCCAGCCGCCTCGATCACCCAGCGGCGCGCGTCCGGCCAGGCGCCCTGATAGGACTGCTCACGCGCCTGGTGCTGCGCCTCCAGCAGCAGCGTCAGCCCCGCCTCTCCCGGAAGCCCCATCGCCGCCAGGCTGGTGGTGAAGAACAGGGCCTTGAGGAAGGACTGGTCCGCGGGCGTCTCCGGCCGGAGCCACAGCCCGGAGCCCAACGCACGAGGGGCGGCGCCGGGATTGTTCCGGCCTTCTGCCCCGCTTGTCGGCTCTCGCCTTCCGTGCATTTATGACGACCGCCCGCGCCGCATCCGGCGTTCCCAACGAAGAGGCAGGCGTTGCACCCGCTCCCCACGTTCGGTCAGCTGCTGACCATTGATGACTTCAGACCGTTCGTCGGCGAGGCCTTCGCGGTCCATGCGACGCCGGAGCCGATCGGCATCCTGCTCGACAAGGTCACGCCGCAGCCCGGGGCCGACTGGCTGCCGCGGGAGCCGTTCTCGCTGGTCTTCTCCACGCCCTGGAGCACCCTGCTCGTCGAGGGCGCCTATCGCATGAAGTCGCCGCGCGGGGACCTGGTCGAGGTCTACATCATTCCGACGCAGACCATGCCAGGCCCCCGACGACTGTATCACGCCGTCTTCAACTGACGGCCTCAGCTGCGGGACGGGAAGATCCCGTACAGTGCGATCGAGGTGTTGATCGTCAGCAGCGGCTGAAGCACCGACACCGGGGTCATGTTGCCGGTTGGCGCGAGGCTGGTCGGCGACAGGATGCCGAACGGCGGCGAGGGCGCATAGGTCCGGACGGTCACCGCCCCGAGATCGGCGTCCTCGCCGTTGGCGGCCCCCAGCACCACGGTCCCGTCGGGCGCGGTCGCCGTGGCGGCCACGGTGCTGGCGTTGAGGCTATGGGTGTGCTGCGGCATGTTGGACACGAGAACATACTCGTTCTCCATCCCCGTCTGTTCGCCGATGATGTACTGTGACTGGCCTTGGCCCTGGTTGACCATCAGCCGGCTGCGCAGGTCCGGCAGCGCGAACGTCACCCGCCCGTCGCCGCCGTAATTGGTGCCCAACAGCGCGAACAGCGCCT
>CANJYY010000201.1 GCA_947479185.1 Caulobacteraceae bacterium | reverse complement strand
GGGCCGTCGGCCGGGGCTCGATCCGCGCCTGGCCAGCCTCGATCTTGGAGAAGTCGAGCACGTCGTTGACGATGGCCAGCAGCGACTGGGTGGCGGTGACGATGCGCGTGGCGAAATTGGTCGAGGTCGCCGACAGGTCGGGCTGCTCGCTGAGCAGACGCGAGAAGCCGACGATGCTGGTCAGGGGCGTGCGGATCTCGTGGCTCATGTTGGCCAGGAATTCTGACTTCACCCGGTCGGCGCGTTCGGCGCGGTCGGCGGCGGCCACGAGGCGCCGCTGCAGCCGCATCTGGATGACCAGCGAGGCCACGGCCGCGATCAGCGCGATGGCGACGATGCCGACCAGCAGGCTGATCTGCAGGGTCTGCCGTCGCTGGGCCTTCAGCAGGGCCTGGGTGTCGTCGATCTCGTTCTCGAGACTGGCGCGCATGTCATGCAGGCCTTCGACGGCGGAGGCGGTGGTGTCGCGGAGCTGCTGGTCGTGGAACGTCTGCAGCGCGTCATAGGCCTGGGCCAGCCGGCCCTCGCTGCGCAGCACCTCGGCCTCACCCTGCAGCACGGCGTGCATCAGCCGCGGATCGCCACGTCGGGTCGTAAGGGCCTGCAACTCCGTCAACTGTCGACGGGCCTCGCCAGGACGGCCCAGCCGCGCCAGCGCCTGCACCGCGGTCAGCATGACTTTGGGCCGGTGTTCGGGGGCCATGGCGGGATAGGCGAGGGCGGCCTCGGCGCAACGCAGGGCCTCGGCATAATCCTTCGCGCCGATCTTCACGGTGGCGCAGACCTCGTTGGCCCAGGCGATCTCGGTCGCGTCGCCGGTGGCGTTCGACAGCCGCTGGAACTGCCGCAGCAGGTTGGCGGCCAGGGCGTCCCGGCCGAGCATCGAGTTGAGAATGGTCAGGTTGTAGAGCGCCGTCCGGCCGTCCAGCGGCTGGTCCGTCTTCGCGGCGGCGGCGATCTCGATGTCGATGTTGTCGATGAAGGCCGGCAGGTCGTTCAGCTGCCGCGCCGTGTAGGCGCCGGCGTCGGCCAGACCGAGCTTCAGCGCCGCGCTCTCGTCGGAGCGGTCGGCGTCGCGCAGCCCCGAGCGGATCACCTGCAGCGCCTGCACCGGAAGACCGGCGTCCGCCAGCGAATAGGCCAGCAGCCGTGCGCCGTTCGCCCGCAGGAACGGGTCCCGCTCTCCGGCCAGCAGGCGGGTGAGCTCGGCGGCCGCGCCCCCGAAATCGCCGTCGACACCGCGCTCGTAGGCCTGCATCTGCTGCAAGGCGCGGGCGTGGCGGTCGTCCTTGCGCAGCCGGATCTCCGCCGCATAGAGGTTCATCCAGCGGTGGGCGCGGGCCATGTCCGAGGCGGTCAGCGCCTCGATCGAGATGCGGCGCAACTGCTCAAGACGACCGGGGCCGCTCGTCGCGGCCGCCCGCGACTCCCAGGCCGAGATCTGCGTCGGCGTGGTCATCAACCCGCGCGATTCGAGGGTCCGGGCCAACTGACGGACGCGATCGTCCTGGAGAGACTGGCTCGATATGGGGAGGGGCGCGGAGGCGGCCGCATGGGCCTGCCCAAACGTCAGTGCGGAAAGGAACACCAGAAAGAGTACGAAACGCAGCCGCATTGGCCCCACGGATGACAGACTCGCCGAAACTGGGCGCGGTCGCCGAATTAAGCGTTAACGGAGGTGCCGGTTCGGAGGGTTGCGGGCCTTTCGAAGCATGATTTCACGGTGTTTGGGCTGCTTCCACTTCCGTCATTGCGCGATCGAGGGCCGAGGCGATGAATTCGCCCTTCGCATCGGTGTAGGCCTCGCGGTCGTTCCGGTAGCGCCGGGCCAGGTCCTGCTTCAGCGCGCCGTAGGCGGCGGCCTCGGCGGGGTGATCACGCAGATGGTCGCGAAAGGCGATGTGCCGCAGGGCGCCGGGGCCGACCTCCATGATGTGCAGGTGATGGGTCCTGTGCGGCGCCAACGGCGGCAGGCCCTTGACGAAGAACAGCCGGTCAGTGTCGGGCCCCCGGTCGCGGAAGGTGTAGCCGGCGGCTTCCAGCGGCGCCACGAACCGGGCCTTTGCCGCCTCCAGGTCCGTAACCGTCGCCAGGATGTCGATCACTGGCTTGGCGGCCAGACCCGGGATGGATGTGCTGCCGATATGCTCCAAGTCGACCAGCAGGTCGGCGGAAAGGAGTCCCCTGAGACGCGCCTCCTCCTCTTCGAAGCGACGGGGCCAGTCGGGGTTCGCCGGGACGAGCTCGATCTCGTCCATGGCCGGTCAGGCGCCGAGCAGTTTCGCCGCGCGGGGGGCGAAATAGGTGATCACCCCGGCGCAGCCGGCGCGCTTGAAGGCGCCCAGGCTCTCGAGGATGGCCCGGTTCTCGTCGATCCAGCCGTTCTGCGCCGCGGCCATGATCATGGCGTACTCGCCGCTGACCTGAAAAGCGAAGGTCGGCATGGAGAATTCCTGCACAACCCGTTGAATTATATCGAGATAAGGCATGCCCGGCTTGACCATGACCATGTCCGCGCCCTCGGCGATGTCGAGGGCCACCTCGCGGAGGGCCTCGTCGGTATTGCCGGGGTCCTGCTGGTAGGTCTTCTTGTCGGCGGGGCCGAGCGTGCCGAGCTTGCCCGAGCCGATCGCGTCGCGGTACGGGCCATAGAAGGCCGAGGCGTATTTCGCGGCGTAGGACATGATCATAACATCCTGAAAGCCCTCGGCTTCCAGTGCGGCGCGCAGGATGCCGACGCGGCCGTCCATCATGTCGGAAGGCGCGAGGATGTCGCAGCCGGCCCGGGCCTGGACCAGGGCTTGTTCGACCAGCGCGGCGATGGTCGAGTCGTTGTCGATGCGGCCGTCGACGATCAGGCCGTCGTGGCCGTGGTCGGTGAACGGGTCGAGCGCCACGTCGCACATGATCCCGACCTCGGGGGCGGCGGCCTTCATGGCGCGCACGGCCCGGCTGACGACGCCGTCGGGGTCGGCGGCGCGGGAGCCGGTGGCGTCCTTGGTCGAGCCGTCGATGTAGGGGAAGACGGCGATGGCCGGGATGCCCAGGTCGCGGGCCTCGACGGCCGCCTTGGCGCACTCCTCGACCGACAACCGCTCGACGCCGGGCATCGAGGCGACGGGGATGCGGCCCTCGCCCTCGTGCACGACCATCGACCAGATCAGGTCGGCCGGGGTCATCACGCTTTCGCGGACCAGACGGCGGCTCCAGTCGGCCTGACGCGGGCGGCGGAGACGAAGGGCGGGGTAGGCGGCGAGGGGGGGCAGGCTCATGGGGTCGCGGTCTCGCGCATGTGTCGCGTCGAGGCAAGCCGGATGAAGCCGATCGCCGAGGCCAGCGCCATCCACAGGGCGCCCAACAGCGCCGATCCGGCGGAGACCGTGGTGGCGATGACGACCAGCGGCGTGATCCTCAGGCCGCTGAGGTCGATCTGATGGCCCCAAACACTGATCGTGCGGACCAGATCCGACGGCGGCGCGGTGTGCAACAGGTTGCCGGCCGCGCCCAGCACCGCGACCACGGCGGCGACGACCGTGAGGACAATGGCCGCCACCCCGACCCAGAAGATGCGGATCTGGAAGCGGAAGTGGCGCGACAGCGTCTCGTTCGCCGCATCGTGAAGGGTGTAGGCGATGACGGCCGCCACCAGCGCCGTGATCCCGGCGAAGAACACCGAAACCCCCAGCAGGCCATAGGCCAGCAGGGCCAGGTTGCGTTCGGCTTCGGTGCGAATAGGGCCTGCGAGGCGGTTCAAGGGCGTGATCCTGCGAGGGCGCGGTCGTTGACAGGGTGCGCCGCTGGCGTCAGGTCATCAACCCGCTACAACCGGGGCCGTGAAATGCCCCGCAGGAGGCTGAAGGCGCATGGACTTTTCCCTTTCCGACGATCAGCGCGCGATCCAGGAGATGGCCCAGGCCTTCGCGCGGGACGAACTCGCCCCGCATTCGGCGAAATGGGACGAGGACAGTCATTTCCCGGTCGACGTGATGCGCGCGGCCGCCGCGCTCGGATTCGCCGGCATCTATGTCCAGGACGACGTCGGCGGCACGGGCCTGTCGCGCCTCGACGCCTCGATCATCTTCGAGGCGCTGAGCTACGGCGACGTGTCGACCGCCGCCTACATGACCATCCACAACATGGCGTCCTGGATGATCGACCGGTTCGGCTCGGACGAGCTGCGCCGGCGCTGGTTGCCGCGCCTGACGACCATGGAGCTGATCGCCAGCTACTGTCTGACCGAGCCGGGCTCGGGATCGGACGCCGCGGCCATGCGCACCACGGCGACGAAGGACGGCGACCACTATGTGCTGAACGGAGCCAAGGCCTTCATCAGCGGCGGCGGGGTGTCGGACCTCTATGTCGTCATGGCCCGCACCGGCGAGCCGGGCGCCAAGGGAGTCTCGGCCTTCGTGGTCGAGAAGGGAACGCCGGGCCTCAGCTTCGGGGCCAACGAGCGCAAGATGGGCTGGAAGTCGCAGCCGACGGCCCAGGTCAATTTCGACGGCGTGCGCGTGCACGAGTCGAACCGCATCGGCGGGGAGGGCGAGGGCTTCCGCTTCGCCATGATGGGCCTCGACGGCGGCCGGCTGAACATCGCCAGCTGCTCGCTCGGCGGCGCGGCCTTCGCGCTCGACACGGCCAAGGCCTACATGGAAGCCCGCAACCAGTTCGGCAAACCGCTGAAGGACTTCCAGGCCCTGCAGTTCAAGATCGCCGACATGGCCACCGAGCTGGAGGCCGCCCGGCTGATGGTGCGCAACGCCGCCGATGCGCTGGACCGCCGCGATCCGAACGCCACGAAGCTCTGCGCGATGGCCAAGCGCTTCGCCACCGACGCCGGCTTCGAGGTCGCCAACCAGGCGCTGCAGCTGCACGGCGGCTACGGCTATCTGCAGGACTATCCGCTGGAACGCGTGGTCCGCGATCTGCGCGTCCACCAGATCCTCGAGGGCACCAACGAGATCATGCGGGTGATCATCAGCCGGGAGATGTTCCGCCAGTGAGTGTGCGTGGTTCGAGACGCTCGCAAGGCTCGCTCCTCACCATGACGGGGAGGGGTGGTTTCCCCACTATTCGTCATCCTGAGGAGCGGCGAAGCCCCCCGGATCCAGTCCGGGGCTCGAAGGACGCAGGAAAGCCTCATGACTGAAGCCCCCGAAGTCCTCTGCCGCGTCGAGTCCGGCGTCGGGCGGATCACCCTGAACCGGCCGAAAGCCCTGCACGCCCTGACGCTGGTGATGTGCGAGGACATGATCGATGCGCTGTCGATCTGGCGCTACGACGAAGCGGTCCAGGCCATCCTCATCGACCACAGCGGCGAGCGCGGCTTCTGCGCCGGCGGCGACATCCGCATGCTGGCCGAGAGCGGGGCGGGCGACGCGGTGGCGGCGCGGAAATTCTTCCACACCGAATACCGGCTGAACCACCTGCTGTTCACCTACCCCAAGCCGGTCGTGGCGGTGATGGACGGGGTGACCATGGGCGGCGGCGTCGGCCTGTCGCTTCCGGCAGATGTGCGCATCGCCACCGAGCGGACCACCTTCGCCATGCCCGAGACCGGCATCGGCCTGTTCCCGGACGTCGGCGGCGGCTGGTTCCTGCCACGATT
>CANJYY010000200.1 GCA_947479185.1 Caulobacteraceae bacterium | reverse complement strand
GGTAAGGTGGCAGGGACCCGCGAACTTGTCGTGACCCGCACAGCCTTCATCGCCGTCTACTGTCTTTCCGACGACCAGATCACGATCCTGCGGATCCTCCACGGCGCCCAGCGCTGGCCACCCAGCGCCTGATTGAAAAGAAACTCGGGTTACATTTTGTCTCGTGTCCCGCCGGTATTCTTGCTTCAAAATGGAGGAGGGGCGCATGCGGTTCGCGGCAATTGTTCTGGTGGGGGCCATGCTGGCCGGCGGGACGCAGGCGGCCGAGGCACCGACCAGGGCCACGGCGGCGGCGCAGGCCAAACTCAAGGGCCAGCTTCCCTTCGCTGACCGCCAGGACTTCGACTTCGCCCGGCGCGGCTTCGTCGCCACGCGCAGCGACCCGCTGATCAGGCGCGCCGACGGCGGCATCGCCTGGAACCTGGCGGCCTATGACTTCGTCAAGGGGGAGGCGCCGGCCAGTGTGAACCCCAGCCTGTGGCGGCAGACCCAGCTGCTGTCGATCCACGGTCTGTTCAAGGTCTCGGACCGCATCTGGCAGGTGCGCGGCTTCGATGTGGCCAACATCACCTTCATCCAGGGCGACACCGGCTGGATCATCATCGACCCGCTGACCACGACCGAGACGGCGAAGGCGGCGCTAGACCTGGTCAATGAGAAACTCGGGACCCGCAAGGTGGTGGGGGTCATCTACACCCACAGCCATGCCGACCACTTCGGCGGCGTGCGCGGGGTCATCGACGAGAAGGATGTCGGCACGGGCCCCGGCGACGTGCGGGTGATCGCGCCGCAGGGCTTCCTCGAGGAGGCGGTGTCGGAGAATGTCATCGCCGGCACGGCCATGAGCCGTCGGGCCGGCTTCCAGTTCGGGCACAACCTGACGCCCGGGCCGGAAGGACAGATGAGTTCAGGCATCGGTCTGGCGGTGGCCAAGGGCACGGTGACCCTGATCGCCCCGCGCGACATCATTACCCGCACCGGCCAGACGATGACGGTCGATGGCGTCGATCTGGAATTCCAGTTCACGCCGGGCACCGAGGCGCCGGCCGAGATGAACATCTACCTGCCGCAGTTCCGGGTGCTGTGCATGGCCGAGAACGCCAACGCGACGATGCACAATGTGCTGACCCCGCGCGGGGCCCTGGTGCGCGACGCCAGGGTCTGGGCCGACGGCCTGTCGGAGGCGGTCGAGCTGTATGGCGCCCGGACGGACGTCCTGTTCACCAGCCACGGCTGGCCGCGCTTCGGACAGGCGGTGGTCAGCGACTATCTGCTCAGCCACCGCGACGCCTATAAATACCTGCACGACCAGTCGGTGCGGCTGATGAACCAGGGCTATGTCGGGGCTGAGATCGCCAACCGGATCAAGCTGCCGCCAGTCCTCGCCAACCAGTGGTTCAACCGCGGCTACTACGGCACGATGAGCTTCAACAGCCGGGCGGTCTATCAGCGCTACATGGGCTGGTACGACGCCAACCCCGTGCATCTGGCGACCCTGCCGCCGGCCGACGAGGCCGCCCGCTATGTCGAGGCCATGGGCGGCGCCGACAAGGTCCGGGCCCTGGCCCAGACCGCGCACGACAGGGGCGACTACCGCTGGGCGGCGATCCTGCTGAACAAAATCGTCCTGTCGGCGCCGACCGACACAGTGGCGAAGGAGGCCCTGGCCCGGGCCTACGACCAGATGGGCTACCAGGCCGAGAGCGCCCTGTGGCGCAACATGTACCTGACCGGCGCCGACGAACTGCGCAACGGGATCAGCGCGACGCCGGCGGCGGGCTCGTCCGACATGATCGCCAACCTGCCGTCGCCGATGATCTTCGACCTGCTGGCCGTGCGGCTGGATCCGGCCAAGGCCGGCGACAGCGAGCTGCGCATCCTGTTCGTGTTCACCGACCGCAACGAGCGCTACCTCCTGCAGGTGCGTCACGGCGTGCTGACGGCCGAGGCGGCGGCGGACGGCGTGAAGGCGGACGCGACCCTGACCTTGCCGCGCGCCCTGCTGCTGCAGTCGCTGTTCACCGGCGCCCCGCTGGCGCCGAAGGTGGCGTCCGGCGAGGCGAAGGTGTCGGGCAATCCGTTCGCGCTGCAGAAGCTGGTCAGCTGGTTCGACAAGCCGGCCGGCGGCTTCCCGATCGTCACCCGCCCGGAGTAGGCGGCGGGCCACGGAAAGTTCTTGCGCCGGGGGCTCCGTGGGGCCTCTCCGGCGCAAGACTGTTGCTTGAATCGCCGGATTCCGGTATCCAGCAGGCATGCAACGTGATCGCGCCGATCTGCTTCTACTCGCGCTGGGGCTTAGCCGCCCCTGGGCGACCGCCTGACCGCACGTCTGCGGCCCGGCGCTCAGGGGCTAATTCGATCCGCACCCTGATCCCGGCATTCGACCATTGCAGAGACGTTTCATGACCGCCCCCGTATCCGCCGCCTCGCGCGACCGCGTCATCATCTTCGACACCACCATGCGTGACGGCGAGCAATCGCCCGGCGCCTCCATGAGCCACGACGAGAAGCTCGAACTGGCCAAGATCCTGGAAGAGATGGGGGTCGACGTCATCGAGGCCGGCTTCCCGATCGCCTCCAACGGTGACTTTGAGGCCGTCCGCGCCATCTCGCAGATCGTCACCGAAAGCACCGTCTGCGGCCTGGCCCGCGCCGCCGCTGTCGACATCGACCGCTGCGCCGAGGCGATCAAGCCGGCGAAGCGCGGCCGCATCCACACCTTCATCTCCACCAGCCCGCAGCACCGCGACTACATTCTGAAGCTGTCGCAGGACGAGGTGCTGGAGGCGGTGGTCCAGTCGGTCACCCGCGCCCGCAACCTGTGCGGCGACGTCGAGTGGTCGGCCCAGGACGCCACCCGCACCGAGCCGGACTTCCTCTATCGCTGCGTCGAGGCGGCCATCAACGCCGGCGCGCGGACGATCAATCTGCCCGACACCGTCGGCTACAGCTTCCCCGAAGAATACGCGGCCATGTTCCGCAATGTGATCCTGAACGTGCCCAACGCCGACAAGGCGATCTTCTCCGCCCACTGCCACAACGACCTGGGGCTGGCCGTGGCCAACTCCATCGCCGCCGTGCAGGGCGGGGCCCGTCAGGTCGAGTGCGCCATCAACGGCATCGGCGAGCGCGCCGGCAACGCCGCGCTGGAAGAAATCGTCATGGCCCTGAAGGTCCGCGGCGAGACGCTCGGCTTCGACAGCCAGGTGGACCCGATCCACATCACCCGCGCCAGCCGCTACGTCTCGGCCATCACCGGCTTCCCGGTGCAGTTCAACAAGGCCATCGTCGGCAAGAACGCCTTCGCGCACGAGAGCGGCATCCACCAGGACGGCATGCTCAAGAACGCCGAGACCTACGAGATCATGCGGCCGGAAGACGTGGGGCAGGGCGCCACCAACCTGGTCATGGGCAAGCACTCGGGTCGCCATGCCTTCCGCGAGAAGCTGAAGGCCCTGGGCTACGACCTGGGCCAGAACGCCCTGAACGAGGCCTTCGTCCGCTTCAAGGAACTGGCCGACAAGAAGAAGCACGTCTTCGACGATGACCTGATCGCCCTGGTCGACGACGCCCTGGCCCGCGGCTCCGAACGCATCCGCGTCGTGCACCTGCGCGTCGTGGCCGGCACCGAGGGCCAGTCCGCCGAGCTGACCCTGGCCGTCGACGATGTCGAGAAGAGCGCCCAGGCCAGCGGCGATGGCCCGGTCGACGCGGTGTTCAACGCCATTCACGAGATCGTGCCGCACAAGGCCGCCCTGCGCCTGTTCCAGGTGCATGCGGTGACCGAGGGCACCGACGCCCAGGCCCAGGTCTCGGTGCGTCTGGAAGAGGACGGCCGTATCGCCACCGGCGCGGCGGCGGACACGGACACGCTCACAGCCAGCGCCAAGGCCTACGTCAACGCGCTCAACAACCTCTTTTCCCGCAAGGAAAAGGGCAAGCCCGACACGGCGATCGCCAGCGGATTTTAGGCGTATGATCCTCCCCAGCAAAGCTGGGGAGGGGGACCGTCCGGAGGACGGTGGAGGGGCGGCGCCGACGGTCGGTTATCGTCCGCTTTCTGACTCTGCCGCCCGACACTGGCGCTGCCCCCTCCACCATGCTCCGCATGGTCCCCCTCCCCTCTGCGAGGGGAGGAAGGCCTGAATGCTCTGGATCCCCATCACCGTCGTCGCCGCCGGCTTCCAGGTCGCGCGCAACGCGGCGCAGCGCAGTCTGCTTGCGGGCGCTGGGCCCTGGGGCGCGACCCTGGTGCGGTTCCTGTTCGGCCTGCCGTTCAGCCTCCTGTTCTCGGTCGTGGTCCTGCTGCTGATGCAATCGGACCTCAAGGTCACGCCGGTGACCCTGGCCTGGGCGGCGCTCGGCGGGACGATGCAGCTGGGGGCCACGGCGGCGCTGCTGACGGCGATGCAACGCTCGAGCTTCGCCCTGGGCACCGCGTTCCAGCAGAGCGGCCTGCCGTTCGCGGCCCTGATCGGCCTGCTGGTGTTTCACGATCATCTGAGCCTGCCCGGCTGGGGCGGGGTGCTGCTGGCCTCGGCGGGTCTGCTCGTCCTGTCCTGGCCGCGCACGGACGAGCCGGTGCGGGACTGGAGCGCGGCGGGCCTGGGGACCCTGTCGGGGTTCTGTTTCGCCGTCTCGGCCAACGCCTTCCGCCAGAGCGCCCTGGCGCTGGACCCGGCCCATCCCATCCCGGCGGCGCTGGTCACCGTGGCCATCGTCCAGGCCATGCAGTCGGTCGCACTGACGTTGTGGATGGCCCTGCGGGACCGCCACGCCCTGCGTTCGGCGCTGGGATCCTGGCGCGTGTCGCTGGGCGCGGGCCTGTTCGGGGCGTTGGCCTCGGCCGGCTGGTTCACCGCGCTGGCCCTGTCGCCGGCCGGTCCGGTGCGGGCCGTGGGGGTGGTCGAAATGCCGCTCGCGGCGATCGCCGGACGACGGCTTTTCGCCGAACAGGTGACGTTGCGCCAATGGCTGGCGGGCGGCGTGACGGCGCTCGGCGTGATCCTCGCGGCGTTCGGTTAAGACGCCGCCGCAATAGACCTTGAAATCAACACGTTCGCGGTGCACACGGCGTGACGTCAGCTTGCCCTGCCACCCCGGCGATGCTGCGTCCGGAGGACGCGTTCGCGGATTGGTGCAAGGCTTGCAGGCCCTGCCTCGCCCGTCCCAAAAGCTCTCAGACTCAAGGCTCTGAATGTTCGGCTCACTCTTCGGCGCCATCTCGAACGACATCGCCATCGACCTCGGCACCGCCAACACCCTTATCTATATGAAGGGCAAGGGCATCGTGCTGAACGAGCCGAGCGTGGTGGCCCTGCGCAATGTCGGCGGCCGCAAGATCGTGCACGCCGTGGGCATAGAGGCCAAGCAGATGCTGGGCCGCACGCCGGGCCACATGGAAGCCATCCGTCCGATGCGCGACGGGGTCATCGCCGACTTCGAAGTCGCCGAGGAAATGATCAAGCACTTCATCCGCAAGGTTCACAACCGCAAGGGCTTCGTGAACCCCAAGGTCATCGTGTGCGTGCCGTCCGGCGCCACGGCCGTCGAACGCCGCGCCATCAACGACAGTTGCCTGAACGCCGGCGGCCGTCGCGTGGGCCTGATTGATGAG
>CANJYY010000199.1 GCA_947479185.1 Caulobacteraceae bacterium | reverse complement strand
GGCCGCCGCCGACCCGGTGGTGCGCCGCTGGATCGCCCGCGAACTGTCGCCCGTCGCGCGGATGAAGGACTTCGCCGAGGAGGGCCTGCGCGCCCTGCGGGCCATCGCCCGGCTGGCGGAAGACGGCGCGGCGCGGCCGGTGGTCGTCGCGCCGGTCCGGGAGTCGTCCGGAATGGCCTGGCTTGCGGCGGGGGCGTTGATCGCCGGCCTGGCCTTCGTGCTGGCGCGGCTGCTGGGGTAGCGGGCGGGCTCGATCTCCAGTCGGGATGCAGAAACGCCCTTTGGCCTTGATGGAATTTGAGCCCCGGACGGTCGCCCTGGTCAAGGACGGCCCCTGCGGGGCCGCCGCTTCGCGGCCGCGAAGCGGCCCTTGAGCAGGTCGCCCGCCGGAGCACCACCGGCCGTCAAGACATCAGGGGCGGTCCGCCGAAGGCTCTCCGGCGCCCAACCTCGCGCCCCGGTGTTCATGGGTCCTCGCGACAAGCGCGAGGATGACGGGGCGACCGCGACCAGTTTGGCCCGGCTACCCGTCGTCCCGCGACCGTGACCGCTGCGCCCCGCCTTCGGCTTCGCGCGCCTTGACCCGCGTCCAGTAGTCGGCCCCGTCGTCGGGCTTGAACATGGTGCGGGGCGCGCCGTCGCGGGTGGCGACGACGAAGACGTTGCCGGCCGGATCATAGATCAGGGTGTCGCCGTTCTTGCGCGTCAGCGTCTGAGCCCCGCGCGGCGGTTTCGATACGAAGGCGTGCGCCTTGTGCACATAGGCGTCGAGCGTCGCCGCGTCGAAGTCCGCGCCGTTGCGCCTGAAGTTGCGCTCGGCGTTCTGCGCGGCCGTGAAGCGGCGGCTGGCCGACCACATCGGCTTGCCGTCGATCCGCCGGACCGGCTCGACGCGCGCTTCCGCGGCCCGTGCGGGGGCGTAGGCGCCCTCCGCTACGGCCGGAACGGCGTCGCCGGCCGTCGCCTGATGCACCGGCACGGCCGAAGCGCCGCCATCGCAGCCGGCCAGGAGCGCCGCGGCCAGAAGCGCCAGCGATGAAGCCCGAAACAATCTCACCATGACCACAACCCCTGTTGCTATCCCAGCGTGTAATTGAACATATCAAGAACACGGGTTTCGGGATTGGTCAAGCGGTCGCGGCGTCGTATGCAGCGGCTGGTTTTCACGGCGCTGACGGAGACGCGGGTTTGGCTGGGCGGCGGGTTCTGCTGATCGTCGGCGGCGGCATCGCCGCCTACAAGGCGCTGGCGCTGACACGCCTGCTGCGCAAGGCGGGCGTCGCCGTGCGGCCGATCCTGACCGCCGCGGGTGCGCAGTTCGTCACCCCGCTGTCCCTGTCGGCCCTCGCCGAGGACAAGGTCTACAGCGAGCTGTTCTCCCTGACCGACGAGGCGGAGATGGGCCATATCGAGCTCAGCCGCTCGGCCGACCTGGTGGTCGTGGCCCCGGCGACGGCGGACCTGATGGCCAAGGCCGCCCATGGCCTGGCCGGGGATCTGGCCTCCACCACCCTGCTGGCGACCGACAAGCCGGTGCTGATGGCCCCGGCGATGAACGTGCGCATGTGGGACCATCCCGCCACGCAGCGGAATCTCGCGACTCTCAAGGGCGACGGCGTTCACGTCGTCGGGCCCGACGAAGGGGCCATGGCCTGCGGCGAGTTCGGCTACGGCCGGATGGCCGAGCCCGAGGCGATCTTCGAGGCGATCATGGGCCTGCTGGAGGGGCCCGCCGCCGGCCCTTTAGCCGGTAGGCCCCTGTCGGGCAGACATGTGCTGGTGACGGCCGGGCCCACGGCCGAGGCGCTCGATCCCGTGCGGCTGCTGACCAACCGCTCGAGCGGCCGTCAGGGCTACGCCATCGCCGGCGCCCTGGCGAAGCTGGGCGCCCGCGTGACGCTGGTGTCCGGGCCCGTCAGCCTGCCGACCCCGGCGGGCGTTGACCGGGTCGACGTGGAATCCGCGCGCGACATGCTGGCGGCGACCCAGGCGGCGCTGCCGGCCGATGCGGCGGTCTGTGTCGCGGCCGTGGCCGACTGGCGCCCCGACGAGGCGTTCGGCCTCAAGCTGAAGAAGGGCAAGGACGGCCCGCCAACCCTGACCCTGGTCGAGAACCCCGACATCCTGGCGACCCTCGCCGCCTCCGGTCCGGCCCGTCCGACCCTGGTGGTCGGGTTCGCCGCCGAGACCAACGACGTCGAGGCGCACGCCCGGGCCAAGCTGGCCCGCAAGGGCTGCGACTGGATCATCGCCAATGACGTGACAGAGCCGGGCGTCATGGGCGGCGAAGAGAACGCGGTGCTGCTGATCACCCGCGAGGGGATCGAGCGCTGGGACCGCGCCCACAAGGACCAGGTGGCCGCCGATCTGGCCGCCCGTATCGCGAAGGCTTTGACGTGACTCCAGTTATCCCCGTCGTCCAGCTGCCCCACGCCGAGGGGCTACCGCTGCCGGCCTATGAGACGCCGCTGGCCGCCGGCATGGATCTGCGCGCGGCCGTGGCCGACGACGCGCCGATGACGCTCAAGCCGATGGCGCGGGCGATGGTCCCGACCGGCCTGTCGTTCGCCGTGCCGGCCGGGTTCGAGGCCCAGGTGCGGCCGCGCTCGGGCCTGGCGGTCAAGGCCGGGATCACCTGCCTCAACACGCCCGGCACGATCGACGCGGACTACCGCGGCGAGGTGAAGGTCATTCTGATCAATCTGGGGGAAGAGGACTTCGTCATCCGCAGGGGCGACCGGATCGCCCAACTGGTCATCGCGCCAGTGGCGGCGGCGAGCTGGCGGGCGGTGACGAGCCTCGACGAGACCGCGCGGGGCGCGGGCGGGTTCGGCTCGACCGGGGCAGGCTAGGCCGGGATGCCGTGCAGGCCCACGTAGCCGAGGAAGCCGCTCGCGAAGGCGATGCCGGCGACCCACAGGAAGGGCTTGAGGACGTCGTAGGGGTGATCGACTGCGGCGCGCATGACGCTGATGGTCCTTTCGGGGCCAAGTATTCAACCACTGAACACACAGGCGCCGCATACAGTTGCAGGCGTCATCTGAACCGAGAATGACGTGATTCGCCTTACAGTCGACATGACCGCCGAATTGATCACCCGCCAGTTGAATCCGGCGGGCGGCAGAGTGTTCATCACCGGCGGCGCCGGCGAGCCGCTGGCGTTGCTCGACGCCTGGCGGGAACGGCCCGAGCTGGCGGCCGGCCTGACCTTCGTCGGCGCGCCTGTTCCGGGCATCAACCGCACCGACTGGGCCGGTCTGCATGAGACGGCGCGGTCGGAGGGGACGTTCATGTCCGGCGACTGGCGGCCGAGTTTCGAGGCGGGTCGGTTCGCCCTGCGGCCGATGACCTGGTTCCAGGCCTACGGCTGGCTGGGCGAGACGCCGCTCGACGCGGCGGTGTTCCACGTCAGCGAGCCGGACGCCGACGGCAACGTCTCGCTCGGCGTCGCCAGTGACCTGGCCCCGGCCGTCATGGCCCGGGACGTCTTCAAGGTCGCCCTGGTCAATCCGGCCATGCCGCGCGTGCAGGGGCCCGTCTGGCCGCTGGCGGCCTTCGACGTTGTCGCCGACGCCCCGCGCGATCTGCTGACCTATGACACCGGCGCCCTCGATCCGGCATTCGAGGCGATCAAGCGTCATCTGCAGGCGATCATGCCCGACGGCGCCAGCGTACAGTTCGGCGTCGGCAAGGCCGGTATCGCCGCCCTGGCGGCGCTGGAGGGCATGCGGGGGCTGAAGATCTTCTCCGGCATGGTCACAGATCCGCTGCTGCCGGTGCTCGACTCCGGGGCCCTGACCGAGGTGGTGACGGGTCTCGCGGCCGGGTCGCGGGCGCTCTACGACCGCTGCGGGTCCGACAGCCGCATCCGCTTCGAACCCTCGAATGTGACGCACGACATCCGCGTGCTGGCCGAGATTCCCCGGCTGGTGGCGGTCAATTCGGCGATCGAGATCGACCTGTTCGGCCAGGCCAACGCCGAGTTCCAGGACGGTCGCCAGATCAGCGGCGTCGGCGGGCTGACCGACTTCCTGCGCGGGGCGCGGCTGTCGAAAGGCGGCCTGCCGATCCTCGCCCTGCCGGCCAGCGCCAAGCGCGGCGAGATCAGCCGCATCGTGCCGCGCCTGCCGCCGACGGCGGTCTCCGTGCCGCGCGCCGATGTGGGACTGGTGATCACCGAGCACGGCGTCGCCGACCTGCGCGGCCTGACCCTCGACGGCCGGGCCGAGGCGCTGATCGGCGTGGCCGATCCCGTGCACCGGGATGGACTCGCCGACAGCTGGGCGGTTATCCGGCGGAGCCTTTGACCGTGAGCGCCACAATGACACTTCTGACCCGCAGCGACCTGCCGCTGGACCTCATCGGCCGGGGCAAGGTGCGCGACATCTACGCCGTCGGCGACGACCAGCTGCTGCTGATCGCCACCGACCGGGTCAGCGCCTTCGACGTGGTGATGGCCGAGCCCGTGCCGATGAAGGGCGCGGTGCTGACCCAGCTGAGCGCCTGGTGGTTCCGTCGGCTGGACGCCGTGGTTCGCCACCACATGCTGTCGGTCGACCCGGACGAGATCATCGCCGCCGCCCCGGCGCTGGCGGCGCATCGCGCGACCCTCGTTGGCCGGGCCATGCTCTGTCGCCGCGTGACGGTCGTTCCGGTGGAGTGCGTCGTGCGCGGCTATCTCTCCGGCTCGGCCTGGAAGGAATACTCCGAAACCGGCACCCTGGCGGGCGAGCCGCTGCCGGCGGGGCTGCGCAAGAGCGAGCGGCTCGATCCGCCGGTGTTCAGCCCCGCGACCAAGGCCGAGACCGGCCACGACGAAAACATCTCCATCGCGCGGATGGCCGCGGACGTCGGCGCCGACCTGGCCGCCGAGCTGGAGGCCCTGAGCCGCACCGTCTACGAAACCGGCCGGGCGCTGGCGGCGGAGCGCGGCCTGATCCTGGCCGATACCAAGTTCGAGTTCGGCCGAGACGCGCAGGGCCGGGCGGTGCTGATCGACGAGGTCATGACGCCCGACAGTTCGCGCTACTGGCCCGCCGCGGGCTGGTCGGTCGGCGAGACTCCGCCCAGCTTCGACAAGCAGCCGCTGCGCGACTACCTCGACGCCGAGCGCGCCGCCGGCCGCTGGAACGGCGAGGCGCCGCCGCCCCCGCTGCCGGACGCCGTCGTGGCGGCGACCTCGACGCGATACCTGGAGCTCTACCGGCGGATGACCGGCGACGACCTGACGGTCTGACCCGCGATCAGAGCAGCTCGTCGGTGTGCTCGCCGAGCTTCGGCGACCGCATCCCCGGCATGCGCGCGCCGTCGATTTTCAGCGGGGCGGCCAGCATATGCAGGCCCTGGGGCCGGTCGGGGTGCTCGACCACGTCGCGCATGCCGACCTCGGTGACGAACGGATTGTCGAGCGCCTGAAAGACGTCGTTGACCGGGCCGAACGGGACGCGGCCGGCGAACAGGGCGCTCCAGTGGGCGGTCGGCGCCGAAGCGAACAGGGCGTCGAGCGCCTCGGTCAGGGCCGGCAGGTTGCGCGCCCGGTCGGCCAGAGTGGCGAAGCGCGGATCGGCGGCCAGGTCGGGTCGGCCGATCAGGGCGCACAGCTCGCCCCAGAACTTCTCGT
>CANJYY010000198.1 GCA_947479185.1 Caulobacteraceae bacterium | reverse complement strand
TTTTCCAGATTTTCCAGTGTTATCGCACGATCCTCGCCGAACGGCCCGACGCGGGTCCGGCGCAGCTGGCTGACATGGGCGCAGGCGCCCAGCGTTTCGGCCAGATCGCGGACGATCGAGCGGACGTAGGTCCCCTTGCCACACTCGATCTCGATCTCGATGTGGTCGGCGTCCGGCGCCGCGCTGACGCGGGCCGAATGGATGGTCACCGTTCGGGCCTTGAGCTCGAAGTCCTCGCCGGCGCGGGCCAGGTCATAGGCGCGCTCGCCGTCGACCTTGACCGCCGAGTAGTTGGGCGGAACCTGCTGGATCTCGCCGATGAAGGCGGGGAGGGCGGCCTCGACCTGCTCGCGGGTCGGGCGCACGTCGGACTCGGCGGTGGTCGCGCCCTCGCGGTCGAGCGTGGTCGTCGAACGGCCCCACTCGAGGGTGAAGCGGTAGGCCTTGTCGGCGTCCATCATGAACGGGACGGTCTTGGTCGCCTCGCCCAGCGCGATCGGCAGCACGCCGGTGGCCAGCGGGTCCAGCGTTCCGGCGTGGCCGGCCTTCTGGGCGTTGTACAGCCAGCGCACCTTGCCCACGGCCTGGGTCGAACCGAAGTCGTACGGCTTGTCGAGACAGACCCAGCCGGAAATGGCCTCGCCCTTCTTGCGGCGGGCCATCAACCCTCCCCGTCGTCGTCGGCCAGCGTGGCCGGCGCGTCGTCGGGGTGCAGGTCCTTCTGGACCAGCGGATTGTCGAACAGGCGGTCGATCCGCGCTGCGTGGGCGAAGCTGTCGTCGTGGAAGAACTTCAGGTCCGGCGTGAACTTCATGTCGATGATCCGGCCGACGCGGCCGCGCAGCAGCTTGGCCGCGCCGTTCAGCGCCTTGACCACCGTCTGGGTCTCCGCGCCCGTGACACCGGCGCCGAGCGGCTCGACGAAACAGATGGCGTGTTTGAGGTCGCTGCTCATGCGCACTTCGGAGACCGTCACCGAAACCTCGGCCAGGGCCGGATCGGCGAGATGCTCCTCGCGCAGGGCTTCGACCAGCGCATGGCGGACCAGCTCGCCGGCGCGAAGCTGGCGCTGCGAGGGGCCGGACGGGGCGGCGTGACGGGACTTGCCGTGGCGGGGGGAGGCGCGTGACATTGGCTGTATCCTGACGCCCGGCGGGGGGTCGAACCCCGGATGAGCGGAAAGGGCGCGCTTCTAGGCTCAGGCGGGGGCGCTGTCCAGTCCGAGCCGGTGGCGGAAGAAGCTGATCGTCCGCGCCTCGGCGACCTTCGTCGGCCCGCGGTTGGCCAGATGGATGGTCAGCACCGAGTGGCCGGGGACGCCGGTGCCCTGCTGCGCGTCCTCCTGCTTCAGCTCGATCGCCTCGAAGCGGTCGCCGAAGGTCTCCTTGAGCATCTCGAACCGGCCCGGCGGAACGAAGGGGTCGCCGTGGAAGGCCAGGCCCAGCAGACTGAGGTCCTCGTCCTGGAAGCGCTGTTTGGCGCAGCGGATCTCGGCGGCCGAGCAGTCGATGGTCCGCGCGCCCTTCTTGCCCAGCGGCAGCGACGGCTGGCTGAGCACCGGGGCGATGACCGAGGGCTCGGTCATCATGGCCAGGGCGAAGCCGCCGGTGAAACACATGCCCAGCGCCCCGACGCCCGGCCCGCCGCACTCGGCGTGGACCTTGCGGGCCAACGCGCGCAGCCAGTCGACGATGTCCGAGGACTTGCCGTTGGCCCAGGCGTTGAACTCGCGGCGGATACAGATGTTCAGGAACATCTGGCCGATGGCGTAGCCATTGGTCACCGGCTTGCCGGGCGCGCCGAACAGGCTGGGCAGGAACACCGTCATGCCGGCGGCGGCCACGCGGTCGGCGTAGTCGACCACCAGCGGATGCAGGCCGGGGATCTCGTGCATGATGATCACCGCGGGCCCGGTCCCGCGGCGGAACACCTCGCGGCTGTAGGGGCCGTCGGTGAAGGTGAAGCGCTCATAGGCCTTCAGCGCGTCGATGTCGGCCATGTCGTTCCCCTGCCCGTTTGGCGGAAGACTAGGCTGGTCCGGGGAAGGAGGAGAAGCCCCTCAGGAGCCGGGACGGCCGTAATCGGGCGAGAACACCCGGTCGGTGACGCCGGCGTTCTGCGGGCCGGGCATGCGCCATTCGCCATGGAAGGTGAACAGCATGTCGCCGCACAGGCGCGGCTCGCCGGTCACGGGATCGTCGCCGAACGCGAACACCCGCAGGTCGCGGCGCGTGCCGACCGGGCCGATCGACAGCCAGCCCTTCGACGAGCCCGGGCAGAAGGCGGTGATCATCACCCGGCCTTCCTGCGCCTCCGGGTCGATTTCGTAGAGCGCGCCGCTTTTCGCCTCCGCGCCCATCAGGGCGTCGAGCTTGCGGTTGATGTCGCCATCGGTCGAGGGGCGGGGCACGACGCCGACCGCCACCGCCGTGGCGCGCACCGCGTAGATTTTCGTGCGCAGCAGCGACTTGGTGAACACGAAGGTCAGGCCCGCGCCGGTCAGCCGCCGGGCCGTCGGCGAGGCCGCGTCATAGGTGACCATGCGCTTCTGGGCGGCGAAGGCCGGCGCGGCGAGAGACAGGATCAGGACCGCCAGGGCGACGGTGCGGAACGGGCGGGTCATGCGCAGCTCTTACGGGGTCTTGCGGCGCTGGCCGCGCAGGTCGGCGAGGTCGCCCTCGAAGCCGGACAGCTTCCAGGTTCCCTCGACATTGGTGAAGGTGAGCAGGCAGGGCCCGTCCTTCTTCTTCGTCGCGCAGACCCGGCCGTCGTCGAGGTATTTCAGCGACGCGCCGATCGCCAGCCGGTCGGGCAGCGGCTTGTCGGGCGTGTAGCCGTAGTAGTTGGCGATGGCGCGGAACACCTCCGGCCGGATCAGCGCCTCGACGGCGATGTTGGCCAGGTTGGGCGCGATCAGCGCCGCCAGGGCGCGGGCGCCGTCGTCCATGTCGGCGCGGGTCGTCTCGCGCATCACCCGGCCCTCGAGGTTCTGCTTCAGGGCCGGGCGATCGACATAGCGGTCGAACGCCGCGCGGTCGTTGTCGCGGATGGCCACGAGCAGGCTGTGCACGTCGCCGGCCGCATCGAACCGGCTGGCCGTGGCGCAGCCGGCGAGGGTGACGACCGTGAGGGCGAGGAGGGCGAGCGTGCGGATCATGGAGCCTTCTTTAGCACAGTCCGGGGCGGAAATGGGGCGGGTCAGCCGCGCCGGGCCGCGAAGGCCGCCTCGACGCAGGGCATCACCAGCCAGTCGATCGTCTCGCCGAACGCCTCCAGTTCCCTGGCCGTGCTCGACGAGACATGGAGGAACGGCGCCTGGCAGATGAAGTGAACCATCTGGATCGAGGGGTCGATCCGCTCGGCCACGCCGTGCAGATTGAACTCCTCGTTGAAGTCGCTGGCCTCACGCAGCCCGCGCACGATGTGCGTCGCCCCGATAGCGCGGGCATAGGCCAGCAGGCTCTGGTTGGTGAACTCGCCGACCTCCAGCGCCCCGTCGAACAACCGGTCGGAGGTCGCCGACGCCGCCTCCGGCCAGTGCTCGCGGATCGACCGGTCGATCAGCCGCCGGCTCTCCTCGACCCCGAACATCCGCGTCTTGCGCACATTGGCCCCGACGGCGACGTGCACCGTGTCGAAGGTCAGCAGGGCCTTGGCGATGATGTCCAGATGGCCGCGGGTCACCGGATCGAACGAGCCGGCATAGAGGGCCTTGGTCGTGGCGGGCTTGCGCATGGGAGGCTCCGGTTCCGTAGCGGCAACTGTTCCGGGAGGCGGCGCGAAAAGGCAAGGCCTGCGCCCCCGGCGAAAGCTCCCAAAGAAAAAGGCGCGGAGGTTGCCCCCCGCGCCTTTCGCAATGTCGCTGGTGAAGAGTCCTACGCCAGCTGGCGCTTGACCTCTTCGACGGTGAAGCACTCGATCTCGTCGCCTTCGCGGATGTCCTGGAAGCCGGCGAAAGCCATGCCGCATTCCTGGCCCGCGTTGACCTCGGGCACTTCGTCCTTGAAGCGCTTGAGGGTCTGCAGGGTGCCCAGTTCCAGCACGACCACGTTCTCGCGGACGATCCGGACCTTGGCGCCCTTGCGGACCACGCCCTCGAGGACCCGGCAGCCGGCGACCTTGCCGACCTTGGAGATGTCGAAAGCCTGCAGCACCTTGGCGTTGCCGAGGAAGGTTTCGCGCTGGATCGGCGCCAGCATGCCCGAGAGCACGCCTTTGATGTCGTCCAGCAGGTCGTAGATGATCGAGTAGTAGCGGATCTCGACGCCTTCACGCACGGCCAGGTCACGGGCCTGACGCGAGGCGCGGACGTTGAAGCCGAGCAGCGGGGCGCCGGCGCCCTTGGCCAGCATCACGTCGCTTTCGCTGATCGCGCCGGCGCCGGAGAGGATGATGCGGGCGCGGACTTCGTCCGTGCCGATCTTCTCCAGCGAGCTGACGATCGCTTCGACCGAACCCTGAACGTCGCCCTTGATGACCAGGGGCAGTTCGCTGATCCGCTTGTCCTGCAGCTTGGCCATCATGTCGGCCATCGAGGCGCCGGCCATCGGACCGCTGGCGGCGGACCGCTCGCGCTTCAACCGGACACGGTACTCGGTCAGTTCGCGGGCGCGGGCCTCGCTCTCGACCACGGCGAACGGCTCGCCGGGATCGGGCGTGCCGTCGAGGCCGAGGATCTCGACCGGGGTCGAGGGACCGGCTTCGGTCAGCTGCTCGTCGCGTTCGTTGAGCAGGGCGCGAACCTTGCCCCAAGCCGCGCCGGCCACGACGATGTCGCTGCGCTTGAGCGTGCCGCGCTTGACCAGGACCGTGGCGACGGCGCCGCGACCCTTGTCCAGCTTGGACTCGATGACCACGCCCTCGGCCGTACGGTCGGGGTTGGCCTTGAGGTCCAGCAGTTCGGCCTGCAGCAGGACCCGTTCAACCAGTTCGTCCAGGCCGGCGCCGGTCTTGGCGGAGACTTCGACGATCTGGGTTTCACCGCCGAGGCTTTCGACGACGATCTCGTGCTGCAGCAGCTCGTTGATGACCCGCGTCGGATTGGCGTCCGGCTTGTCCATCTTGTTGACGGCCACGATGATCGGAACCCCGGCTGCCTTGGCGTGCTGGATGGCTTCGATCGTCTGCGGCATGACGCCGTCATCGGCCGCCACCACGAGGATGACGATGTCGGTGATGTTGGCGCCGCGGGCGCGCATGGCGCTGAACGCCGCGTGGCCCGGGGTGTCGAGGAAGGTGACGCGATCGCCGCTCTTCAGGCGGACCTGATAGGCGCCGATGTGCTGGGTGATGCCGCCGGCCTCGCCCGCCACCACGTCGGTGGCGCGCAGGGCGTCGAGAAGGCTGGTCTTGCCGTGGTCGACGTGACCCATGACGGTGACGACCGGCGCGCGGGCCGTCTGGTTGTCATCGAGGTCCTCGGCGTCGAGGAAGCCCTCTTCGACGTCGGCTTCCGACACGCGGCGGACGGTGTGACCGAATTCGGTGGCCACCAGCTCGGCGGTGTCGTTGTCGATCACGTCGTTGATCTTCAGCATCACGCCCTGACGCATCAGGAACTTGATGATGTCGACGCCGCGCACGGCCATCCGGTTGGACAGCTCCTGCACGGTGATGACGTCGGGGATGAC
>CANJYY010000197.1 GCA_947479185.1 Caulobacteraceae bacterium | reverse complement strand
GGGCGTGGCCTGTCACATCGGCAGCCAGATCACCGACCTGGCCCCGTTCGAAGCGGCCTTCACCCGCATGCGCGGCCTGGTCGAGGCCCTGCGCGCGGAGGGCATGACCGTCGAGCGTCTCGACCTCGGCGGGGGGCTGGGCGTGCCCTATTTCAACATGCCCGACCCGCCCGGACCGGCCGAGTACGCGGCGATGATCGGCAGGGTCATGGCCGGACTGGAGGGCATCCGCTTCGCCTTCGAGCCGGGCCGGGTGATCGCCGCCAACGCCGGGGTGCTGCTGGCCAGCGTGACGCATCTGAACGTGCGGCCCGAAGGTCGCCGCTTCCTGGTGCTGGACGCGGCGATGAACGACCTGATCCGCCCGGCGATGTACGACGCCTATCACGACATCCGGCCGGTGAAGGCGACCGACGCCATCCCCGTCCCCTGCGACGTGGTCGGCCCCGTCTGCGAGACCGGCGACACCTTC
Source organism: Caulobacteraceae bacterium (assembly GCA_947479185.1). Lineage (GTDB taxonomy): Bacteria > Pseudomonadota > Alphaproteobacteria > Caulobacterales > Caulobacteraceae > Caulobacter. Next base: position 5,166 of record CANJYY010000197.1, on the reverse strand, counting down.
ACGCGCGACCGGCTGCTGCCGCCGCTGAATCCCGGCGACGTGGTGGCCTTCATGAGCGCCGGGGCTTACGGCGCGGCCATGGCCAGCGAGTACAATTCCCGCCCGCTGGTTCCCGAAGTGCTGGTCGACGGCGACCGGTTCGCCGTGATCCGCCGGCGACCGACCTATGACGAAATGCTGGCGCAAGAAACGCCCGCCGACTGGCAGTGACCCAAATGACCCGACGCTTTTTCGCCGCCCTGGCCCTTACCGCGCTCGTCGCCCTGCCGGCCTCGGCCCGGGACGGCGGGACCATCTCGCCCGACCGGCTGGCGGCGCATGTGAAGGCGCTGGGCGATCCGTCCTTCGCCGGCCGCGCGCCGGGCGGCCCGGGCGAGCAGAAGACCATCGACTACCTCGTCGGCCAGTTCAAAGCGCTGGGCCTGCAGCCCGCCGGCGACAACGGCGGCTGGACCCAGGAGGTGTCGCTCTACCGTTTCGTCGTGCCGGCCGACGCCGGATTCACCCTCAGGGTCGGCGGCGTCGACCGGGCGCTGGTCCAGACCACCGACATCATGGCCGCCAGCCAGCGGCCGGTGGACCGCGTGACGATCGACAAGGCCCCGCTGGTGTTTGTCGGCTACGGCGTCAGCGCGCCCGAGCGCGGCTGGGACGACTTCAAGGGCGTCGACCTGAAGGGCAAGATCGCCGTCTTCCTGATCAATGACCCGGACTTCGAAGCGCAGCCGGGCGACGCGGTCGCCGGCACGTTCGGCGGCAAGGCGGCGACCTACTACGCCCGCTGGAGCTACAAGTACGAGGAAGCGGTCCGGCGCGGGGCCATCGGGGCGCTGATCGTCCACGAGACCGCCGGCGCGGCCTACCCCTGGACCACCGTGGTGGCCTCCAACGGCGAGAGCTTCGACGTTGTTCGCGAGCATCCCGAGGCGGCGAAACTGCTGCTGCAGGGCTGGATCCAGCGCGATCTGGCCGCCGACCTGTTCCGCAAGGCCGGGCTGGACTTCGAGGCCGAGAAGGCGCGCGCCCGCACGGCCGGCTTCACGCCGGTGACGCTGGCCGGGGCCAGCTTCTCCGCCGACTACGCGCTGAAGGTCGACAGACTGGTCAGCCACAATGTGCTGGCCAAGATTCCCGGCGCGACCCATCCCGACGAGAGCATCATGTTCGGGGCCCACTGGGACGCCTTCGGCATCGGCCCGGCCGACGCCACGGGCGACACCGTGCGGCATGGCGCGGCCGACGACGCCATCGGCGTGGCGGGCGTGATCGAGCTGGCCCGCGCCTTCAAGGCCGGGCCTGCGCCGCAGCGCAGCCTGGTGTTCACCGTCTGGACGGCCGAAGAGCGCGGACTGCTGGGCTCGGAATACTATGCCGAACACCCGGCCTTCCCGCTGGCGAAGACCGTGGCCAACTTCACCATGGACGTGCTGCAGACGGCCGGACCGAGCCGCGACGTGGTGCTGGTCGGAGCCGGGCAGAACAGCCTGGAGCAGGATCTGGCCCGCGCCGCGGCCCTGCAGGGTCGCACCGTGACGCCCGACGCCCACCCGGAGCGGGCGCTGTTCTATCGCGCCGACCATTTCAGCGTCGCCAAGCGCGGCGTGCCGGTGCTGCTGCTGATGGGCATCGGCGGCGGGCCGGACCTGGTCGAGGGCGGCCGCGAGGCCGGCGACCGCTGGGTCACCGAGTACACCACCAAATGCTACCACCAGCCCTGCGACGTCTGGAGCCCGGCCTGGGATCTGCGCGGCGCGGCGGCCGACGTCGATCTGCTGTTCACCGCCGGCGGCGCGCTGGCCAACTCGCGGCTGTGGCCGGAGTGGAACGAGGGATCGGAGTTTCGGGCCGTCCGGGCGCGGACGGCGGGGGAGCGGAAGTAGCGTCGTCACTCCTCCCCGCTTGCGGGAAGGATCGGCGTTACTCCCACCACGGCCACGGCGGCGGCATGTCCGTCGAGACCTTGCCGGGGAAGGCCGGCTTGCGCTTTTCGAGGAAAGCCGAGACGCCCTCGCGCACGTCGCCTGACGCGCCCATGGCCATGGCCAGCGGGCCGTCGACGGCCAGCACCTTAAGCGGATCGGGCTCCTCGGCGAAGCGTTGGAACAGGGCGCGGGTGACGGCGATCGAGATGGCCGAGGTCTCCTCGACGATCTCGCGGGCGATCTCGCGGGCGCGGTCCAGCAGGGCTTCGGGCTCGACCACCTCGCTGACCAGACCACCGGAAAGGGCCTCGTCCGGCCCGAACACCTTGCCGGAATAGCACCAGCGCAGGGCCTGCGGCAGGCCGACGATGCGCGGCAGGAAGGACGCCGCCCCGGCCTCGGGCGCGAGACCCCGGCGAGCGAAGACGAAGCCGATCTTGGCCTTGGTCGAGGCGATGCGGATGTCCATCGGCAGGGTCATGGTGATGCCCACCCCGACCGCCCCGCCGTTAATCGCGGCGATCGACGGCTTGCGGCAGGCATAGATGGCCTCGACGAAGCCGCCCTTCGGCGCGCCGGTCGTCGGACGGCCCTCGCCGAACAGCTTGGCCCCGTCGCCGCCGAAGGCGTCCGCCCCGGCCGACATGTCCGCCCCGGCGCAGAAGCCGCGCCCGGCCCCGGTGACGATGATCACCCGCACCGCATCGTCGGCGTCTGCCCGGACGAAGGCGTCGGCCAGTTCCGCGCCCATGCGCGCGGTGTAGGCGTTGAGGGCCTCGGGCCGGTTGAGGGTGATGGTCAGAACGCTGTCGGACAGCTCGGTGGTGATCGCTTCATAGGCCATGGCCGTGTCCTCCCGGGTCTTTTCGGTCAGCCTGTCAGGCCGGCCCCGGCGACGGCAAGTATGACGTTGGGTCACGTCCACGCGCCTCCCGTGAAAAATATTCTGGACCCTGTGTCTGATATTTTTTACACTATGTCGCACATGTCCGACATCACCGATGGGAGCCGTCATGCCGTTTCGTGAAAAATCCGCCTGGATCTCGCTGCTCGCCACCACGGGGGTCTGGGGAACCTATTTCTGGATCATCAGCCAGGGCCTGCTCGAACGCGGCAGCCTTGCCGGCCTGCCCGCCAACACCGTGGGCCTGTTCATCGGCGGCGTGGTCGCCATCGTCATCATCCAGATCATCCTCGCCATCGCCGTGGCCGTGGTGTCCGGCAGGCAGGCCGACACCCCGATGGACGAACGCGAGCGGCTGATCGACCTTAAGGCCGCGCGGGCGGGCTTCTATGCCCTGAACGGCGCCGCGTTCTGCGTCTCTGGCCTGTGGCTGGCGGGCGCCAGTCCGCTGGTCATGGCCAACGGCATCCTGCTGGCCATGGTCGTCGGCGAGGTGGTCCATTCCGGCGGCAAGATCGTCGGCTACCGCCGGGGGGCCTGAGATGGCCGCCCCGCCGCCAATCCGGAACCAGATCCGCCGCCTGCGCTTCGACCACGGCGAGATGACCCAGCAGGCGCTGGCCGACGCCATCGGCATGACCCGCCAGACCATCGTCGCCATCGAGCAGGGCAAGTACTCGCCCTCGCTCGAGGCGGCGTTCCGCATCTCGCGCGTGTTCGGCGTGGGGGTTGAAGATGTGTTCGGCTGGGAAGGGTGATCCGCCTATCCTCCCCAGCTTGCTCGGGAGGGGGACCGGCGGAGCCGGTGGAGGGGCGGCGCTAACGCGAACGGCCCCATCCTGAATTCCGGCCTTTCCGACAACGTCGGTTCAGCCCCTCCACCACGCTTCGCGTGGTCCCCCTCCCCGCAAAGCGGGGAGGATCGGCTGGTATTCAGTCCATCGCGCCGATGTACGGCAGGCCGCGCATGGTGCCCGCCACATCCATGCCGTAGCCCACAAGGAAGCGGGCCGGGGCGTCCCAGGCGACGAAGTCGACCTTGAGCGAGCGTTCGGTCGGCCAGGGCTTGCTGGCGAAGACGGCGGTCAGCACCTCGGCGGCGCCGGCGTCCTTGACCAGGCGGGCGGCCTCGCTGAGCGACAGGCCGGTGTCGAACACGTCGTCGACGATCAGCGCCTTGCGGCCGAGCACCGGGCGCTGCAGGTCGGCGCGGACTTCGCAGCGGCCGTAGCTGTGGCGCTCGTCACGATAGGACGACAGCCAGAGGGCGTCGAAATGCACATGGCGGCCCAGCCGGGCCAGGGCGCGGGTCAGGTCGGCGGCGAACCACAGCCCGCCGGTCAGCAGGCAGACCATGACCGTCTCGTCGTCGATGCGGGGCGCGATGAGGGCGGCCAAGGCGGCGACGCGCTCGGCGACCTCGGCTTCGGTGATCAGGACGGACGGCTGGTCGCTCATCAGTGACCTTCCTTGGGCAGGGCGTAGGGCGAGGCCTCCGGCAGCGCATGGGCCTCGGCGGCGGCGGTCGGCGGCGCTGCGGAGGGCTCGGCCGCGCCGCGCAGCTCAAGCCGTTTCGCTTCAGGGGCATGACCGTGGGTGGACGGGGGGGCGGCCGGCGCGCGGGGCGTCAGGTCGAACGCGACCTCCAGATCGGCGGCGGTGGTCGGCGGATCAAGCAGGGTGACCACGAAGTGGCGCACGCCGCCCGGCGGAATCAGCGGATCGGCCGGCTCGGCCAGCTTTACCGCGACCACCTTGCCCGCCTTGTTGGTCAGGGTCACGCGCAGCGGCGGGGCGGCGGCGGCCGTGTCCTCGACATTGCGGATCACGCCGGTGACGGCCAGCGCCGCATGACCGTCCTGCAGCGCCGCCTCGGCGCGGATGTTCTCGATCGTCAGGCCCAGCCGGTTCACCGGCAGGCCGACATTGGCATAGGCCGCGGCGCTGCCCGGCCACAGCTGGACGACATGGACGCGGAACACCACGGCGGCGCCGACCATGGCCATCAGGGCTACGGCCATGCCGGCCCAGACGATGCCGGTGGTCACGGCCTCGCGGACCTTGCGGTCGGTGTCGGCCTTCTGGCGGAAGACTCTCGGCAGTTCCTCGCCCGGCAGGGCGCTGACCGGCGGCTCCTCGGCGAGGGGGTCGGAAGGCTCGCGGACCGTCGCGCCCTCGTGGGCGTCGACGAACAGTTCCAGGGCGGGTTCACCATGGGCGGTCCAGCGGTTTCCGCAGGACGAGCACTTTACCGTTCGTCCGTCAGGTCCGACCTTGTCGTCGGGGACGAAATAGCGGGTAGCGCACTCTGGACAGGTCAGTATCATGCCGGCGAATCGG
>CANJYY010000196.1 GCA_947479185.1 Caulobacteraceae bacterium | reverse complement strand
CTCACCTTGTCTCCGAACGCCCGCCGCACCGCGGCCAGCCGCAGCTCGGCGATGTAGGCCCAGATGCACAGGGCGTCGGAAAAATAGACGATCGGAACGGAGCTCACGGGGAGGCCTCTTGATGCGACACGGGCCAAACCGCGGCGGGCGGACTGAGCCATGCGTCGGATCATAGGACGCTTCGACCGCCGTGGGATGCCGATTTGCACACGCGGTGGGATGAGGATCGGGGGCGGCGCCCGCGCAGCACGGGTCCCAAACGAGCAGGAGGGCGAAGCTTCCGGTCGCCCGGCCGCTTCGCCCTCTCACCCAGCACCCTTGCGGGTCCTGCGGTCTGGAGGTCCTGGATCGCCCGGTGTCCGGACTTGCGTCCGGTCCTTGAAGATCCGCTCCCGGTCCGGTCTCCGAAGGTCTCCCTCCGGTCCTTGGCTCCTGGAGCGTCTCGCCCGCCCGGCCTTCCGGTTTCCCGTCTCGCCCGCGCCGCGTTTCCTCTCGACAGGTTCACTCTGCGATCGGCGAGGGGCGGGCGCAACGGCTTCGGAAACCCGTGTTGTGCAGCGTTCGGGAAGAACCTGTGGAACGCCGGTGCAAACGCGGGGACTCCTTTCCACAGCGTCAGGTTATTTCGAGGATCTCTGTTATCCACAGAAACCCTGCTTCTCTTGACCGATGACGCGCGGCTCCGGGGCCGCTAAGGAAATCGCCACAGCACAACAACCACCCCGGGGAAGCGACCATGAGCCTGATCACCACCGAAAAGCGCGGCCACATCGCGATCCTGACCCTCAACCGGCCGGAGTCGATGAACGCTCTGGGCGCGCCGGGCGACGGCGACCAGGTCGCGGAAGCCTGCGCGGCGATCAACGCCGATCGCGACGTGCGCTGCGTGGTGCTGACCGGTGCGGGCCGGGCCTTCTCGGCCGGCGGCGACGTCAAGGCGATGAAGACCCGGGCCGGGGCCTTTGCCGGCAACGGCATCGACCTGCGCGACGGCTACCGCAACAACATCCACCGCATCGTCCGCTCGATCTACGGCCTGGAAGTCCCCTCGATCGCCGCCGTCAACGGCGCGGCGATCGGCCTGGGCTGCGACGTGGCCTGCATGACCGACATCCGCATCTCCTCGGCCGACGCCCGGTTCGGCGTGACCTTCCTGAAGCTGGGCCTGATCCCCGGCGACGGCGGCGCCTGGCTGCTTCCCCGGACGATCGGCATGAGCCGCGCCTCCGAACTGCTGTTCACCGGCGACGTCATCGACGCCCAGACGGCCTGCGACTGGGGTCTGGTCAGCAGGGTCGTGCCCGGCGACGAACTGATGGCCGCCGCCATCGCCATGGCCGAGAAGATCGCCCAGCAACCGCCGCACGCTTTGCGCCTGGCCAAGAGCCTGCTCAAGCACGGCCAGACCACCAGCTACGACACGCTGATGGAAATGAGCGCGGCCGCCCAGGCCATCAGCCACCTGACCGAGGATCATATCGAGGGGGTGGACGCCCTGCTCGAGAAGCGCCCGGCCAACTTCAAGGGCATGTGATGCGTGGGCCGGCGCTGATCGTCCTGGCGGGACTGGCGCTGGCCGGGTGCCAGCCCGCGCCGGTCGCCGCCCCCGCGCCCGCGTCAAAGGCGTCGGGCGCGGCGCACTGGGCCTTCGGCATCGGCAAGAACAGCGTCGAGATGGCCTGGATCGCGGATCCGGCGACGGCCGAGGCGCCGATCAGCCTGGTCTGCGCGCGCGGCGACGGCCTGATGGTCGTCGCCCGGGCCTTCCGGCCGGTCGGCAGCGAGGAGCGGTTGACCCTCGGCGCCGGCGACGACGCCTTCGCGCTGGTCGCCACCAATGTCGCCGATCCGGAGGCGACCCTGGTCCGCGCCACTGGACCCGCCGATGACGCCCTGCTGACGGCGCTCGCCAGCGGCCGGCCGATCAGCGCCAGTTACGGCGCCCAGCGCTACGGGCCGATCGCGGCCCCGCCCCAGGCCCTGCGCCGTGCCTTTGCCGACACCTGTCGCAAGCTCAACACCAGCAGGGGCGACCAGGTCTGATGGGCAGGGACGTCGACGCGGTCCCGGCCCGGTTCGCCGACGGCGTGGACGTCGGCCGGCTGCAGTGGGAAGCGCCGAAACTGGTGTTTCGCGGCGCGACCCGCCGGGTGTTCGAGGGCGAGGCGCTGAAGGGCATTGTCGCCGAAGGGGCCGATCTCCTGCTGGCCGGTGGCGAGCGGTTCACCCTCGGCGCCGTTCAGGCCGAGCGGTGGGCGAAGGCCATCGCCAATCCGCCCGGCCGGCTCGACAAGCTCGGTGTAAAGCCGGGCATGAGGGTGGCGATCCTTGATCTCGATGATCCCGACTTCGCGGTGGAGCTGGCGACCCGCGCCACTCTGGCGAGCATGTTCAGCGAAATTGATATGCTGATCATGGGCGCCGACTCCCCGGAACAGTTGGACCGACTGCCGGACGTCATCCCGATGCTGGCCGAACGGGGGGCGCTGTGGATCGTCTCGCTCAAGGGCAGGCTGCTGCGCATCCGCGACGTCGAGGTGATGGCCGCCGCCAAGGCGCACGGTCTGGTCGACAACAAGGTCTGCGCCTTCTCCGACGCCCGGACGGCGCTGCGCTTCACGCGGCGGCGGTGACGCAGGCGTCGTCTTGGCGCTCGCCTTCCGTCACGAAACCGGCCTAGAGGTCGGTCCATGGCCCTGCGCGACTTCGCCCTGCTCGTCTTTGTCTGTCTCGTCTGGGCGTTCAACAACATCGTCAGCAAGATCGTGGTCGCCCAGTGGGGCGTGCCGCCGCTGTTCTACGCCTCGGTGCGGTTCGCGCTGGTGGCGCTGTGCACCTTGCCTTGGCTGTTCCCGGCCCCGCGGCCGCTGTGGCGGCTGATCACGGTGGCGCTGCTGATGGGCGGCGGCAACTTCGCCCTGCTGTTCATCGGGCTGAAGACGGCCAGTCCGTCGGCGGCCTCGATCATCATCCAGCTGGGCGTGCCGATGACCACCGTCATGTCGATGCTGATGCTCGGCGAGCAGGTCCGCTGGCGGCGCGGCATCGGCATGGCCCTGACCCTGGCCGGCGCGCTGGTGGTCATGTGGCACCCGACGGGCCTGGCCATGTCGGCCGGCCTGTGGCTGATCGCGGCGGCCGCCTTCGCCGGGTCGCTCGGCGCGGTGATGATGAAGCAGATGGAGGGCGTGAAGCCGCTGCAGTTCCAGGCCTGGGTCGGGTTCTCCTCGCTCTGGCCGCTGCTGGGCCTCAGCGCGCTGACCGAGCACGGTCAGATGGCGACCGCCACGGCCGCCGGCTGGCCCTTCGTCGCCGCGGTGGTCTTCTCCGCCGTGGTCGTCTCGGTGCTCGGCCACACCTTCTACTACATGCTGATCCAGAAATATGAGGCCACGCTGATCTCGCCGCTGACCCTGATGACGCCGCTGGCGACCATCGGCCTGGGCGTCTGGATCACCCACGATCATTTCGACGGCCGCATGGCCCTCGGCGCGACCCTGGCCCTGCTGGGGGTCTTGATCATCGCGCTGCGGCCCAATCATGTGATGCCGCTGCTGATGGCCATCCGGAACCGCGCCCAATGACCCTGACCTTCCTCGACGCGCCGTCGCCCAACTTCGACGCCCGGACCAAGGTCCCGGACATGCTGGTGCTGCACTACACCGGGATGAAGAGCGGCCCGGAAGCCCTGGCCCGGCTCCGGGATCCCGAGGCGCGGGTCTCGTCCCACTACATGGTCGAGGAAGACGGCCGCATCTTCCGGCTGGTCGCCGAGGAGCGCCGCGCCTGGCACGCCGGCCGCTCGTTCTGGAAGGGCGAGGAGGGGGTCAACCACGCTTCGATCGGCATCGAGATCGTCAATCCCGGCCACGAGTTCGGCTATCGCGCCTTCCCGGAGGCGCAGATCGCGGCGGTCATCGCCCTGGTCGGCGACATCCGCACGCGGTGGGAGATCGAGGACAGCCGCATCCTCGGCCACAGCGACGTCGCCCCGGACCGCAAGGAAGACCCCGGCGAACTGTTTCCCTGGAAGCAGCTGGCCGAGGCCGGACACGGCGTCTGGGCCGAAGCCGACCCGGCGCCGGGTGATCCCCTGGCCGAGGGCGCCGAGGGCGTCGGGGTGTTCGCCCTGCAGGCCGGCCTGACCCGGCTGGGCTACGACTGCGCCCCCACGGGCAGGTTCGACCAGAAGACCCGCGACACGGTGACGGCGTTCCAGCGCCATTGGGTGCAGAGCCGCGTCGACGGCGTCGCCGACGGCCTGACCCGCGCGCGGCTGATGGCGGTGCTAAGGGCGGCGGGTTGATCCTGCGTGGTTCGAGACGCTCGGCTGGGGCCTCGCTCCTCACCATGACGAACAGAAGTGCAATCCAACCCTGCCCGTCATCCTGAGGAGCGATCCCTCAGGATCGCGTCTCGAAGGACGCATTGACCCCACCGCCCCCATCCCTCACAACCCGCGACGGATCAGACGGCCGGGCGATCGCGGTCCCTTCGGGGGTCGAGGAAAGTCCGGGCTCCACGGTGACAAGGCGGCGGGTAACGCCCGCCCGGGGTGACCCGAGGGATAGCGCCACAGAAAGCAAACCTCCTCCGCTTCGGCGGCGGGAAGGGTGAAAGGGTGGGGTAAGAGCCCACCGCGGACGTGGTGACACGGACGGCATGGCAAGCCCCGCCTGGAGCAAGACCGAATAGGGATTCCGCGCCCGGTGTGTCCGCCAAGCAATTGGGGGATACTGCCGGGTAGGGCCGTCTCCGGCCCGAGGCGTCCGGGTTGGTCGCGAGAACCGTCCCGCAAGGGGCGGTCCAGAGGAATGATCGTCGCGCGCCCGCAAGGGCGTTGGCACAGAACCCGGCTTACAGGCCGTCTGATCCGCCTTCCTCCGCACCTCTAGACTGGACCCGGGCAGGTTATCCCCGCTGTTATTAACGCGTTCATTGTATGTTCTGTGGATAGTTTACGCGCGTTAACCACCAGTGCCCGCGACATAGTTGTTTTCGTGAAGAAACGCGGTCGAGTGTCATTGCCACCCATTTTATCCCATGTTAACCCAGTTGCTGTCGCCGGATGGGGTCTGGCGACGTTGGGCGGGGATTGGGCGACGTGTTCCTGTCGACCTTTGACAAGCAGCTGGACAGCAAGCGCCGCATCGTCGTGCCGCATGAGTTCCGCGCGGCCGTCGGCCAGCCGTTCGACGGCGTGTTCTGTTTCCCCTCGATCGAGTCCGACTGCCTTGAGGGTGGCGGCAAAGCCTTGTTCGACCGTTACCTCGGCCTGATCGAGGAGCTGCCGTTCGGCGATCCGCTGCGCTCGGCGCTGGAGACCAGCGTGCTGGGCGGCATGTCGCGCCTGTCGTTCGACGACGCCGGCCGCATCACCCTGCCGCCCGCCCTGTGCGACATGGTCGGCCTGACCGACTGGGTGTCGGTGGTCGGCATGGGCGACCGTTTCCAGATCTGGACCCGCGACTCCTTCCAGGCGCACCGCGCCGCCGCCCGCGAAACGGCCCGCACGGGTCTGGCGCAGTTGCGCGCCGCCCAGCGATCCCGTCTGACGGGTGCGGCGGAATGAGCGAGGCGCCGCATCTTTCCGTCCTGCTCGACGAGGTGACCCGCGCGCTGCGGCCCGGCCCCGGCGAGCTGATCATCGACGG
>CANJYY010000195.1 GCA_947479185.1 Caulobacteraceae bacterium | reverse complement strand
GACTGCGGCTTTGATCCGGCCGCGCCGGTGTTCGTGCCGAAGACCAGGTTCGCGGTGCTGGCCCACATCGCCGATGTCGCGAAGGCCCGCACCCGCTACGACGCCGCCGCCGGCCTGTTCCATGCGACCGCGCCCGGCCATCCCGACTTCGCCGGCGACCTGACCGGCGAGGCCGGCCGCGACGCCTTCGCCGCCTGGCTGACCGCCCTGCTCGGCGCGGAGGCCCGTGCGCCGCTGAAGGTTCTGCAGGCGCCGGGCGGCTGGCGGTTCACCGACCACCCGCTGGGCCACGTCTCGATCGTCAACCTGGCCAGCGTGCGTGATCTCGAGACCCGTATCGGTCGGCCGCTCGACCCGCTGCGCTTCCGGGCCAACCTCTATGTCGAGGGCTGGCCGGCCTGGGCCGAGAACGACTGGACCGGCCGGACCCTGACCCTGGGCGGCGCGACGGCCACGGTGTTCAAGCCGATCGTCCGCTGCGCGGCCACCCACGTCGATCCGACGACGGCCGAGCGCGACATCGAGGTGGTCAAGGCGCTGTTCGACCAGTATGGCCACACCCTCTGCGGGATCTATGTGCAGACCACCGCCGCCGGCCGCGTGGCCGAGGGCGACCTCCTGGAGCTGATGGCGTGACCACCCTCGTGAAAGCCTGGAAGGCCGGCGGCGAGCGCCTCAAGGCCATCGGCATCGACCAGCCGGCGATCGACGCGCGGCTGATGCTGGAGGCCGCCGCCGAGGTCAGCCGGCTGGAGATCGTCACCGACCCCTACCGCGAGATGACCCCCGAGCAGGAAGCGGTCTACGACAGCTATCTCGAACGCCGCGGCCGCCGTGAGCCGGTCAGCCTGATCCTCGGCCGCAAGGGCTTCTGGAAGATCATGCTCAACGTCAACAGCTCGGTGCTGACGCCGCGGCCGGAGTCCGAGGTCATCGTCGACGAGGCGCTCAAGGCCTTCCCCGAGCACATGGCGTTCAACATCCTCGACCTTGGCGTCGGCTCCGGCGCGATCCTGCTGTCGATCCTGGCCGAACGGCCGGCGGCGAAGGGGCTGGGCGTCGACATCTCCGAGGACGCCCTGGCCGTGGCCCGCGAAAACGCCGCCAATCTCGACCTCGACGGCCGCACGGCGCTGCTGCGCGGCGACTGGGCGGCGGGCCTCGGCGACGCGGGCTTCGACCTGGTGGTGGCCAATCCGCCCTACATCCCCAGCGCGGTGATCGAGACGCTCGACCCGGAAGTGCGCGACCATGATCCCCGCCTGGCGCTGGACGGCGGCGAGGACGGCCTCGATCCCTACCGCATCCTGGCCACCGAAATCCTGCGGGTGCTGAAGCCCGGCGGCATGTTCGCCGTCGAGATCGGCTACGACCAGAGCACCGCCGTCGAGGCGCTGTTCCGCGCGGCCGGGGCCGCGGGCGTGCGGACGATCAAGGACCTGGGACTGCGCGACCGCGTTGTCGCCGGCTCCAAAAACCCCTTGGAGACAGGGGCCTGAGGCGTTACATCTGACTCGTCCCCACTCAGAACGCCGTAGAGATTGATCCCAATCAACGGCGGGCGCGCGAGGTCCCAAGCGGACCGGGTCGCGGCGCTGAAAGCCGGGCGGGGACAAAGAACAGCGTCTTTTTCGAAACAACAAAGCGGGCGGCAAGCCCGAACCAGTATCCAGAACCGGCCCGCGCCAACGACCGCTGAGTCGCGCGCCCGCCGGCAGGTCGAAGGGTAACATGAGAGATTTCAAGGGTATGAAGCGTCAGCGCGGCCGCAATCGCGGCGGCGGCAGTGGCGGCAACCAGGGCGGCAAGCCCCAGCAGCACAACGCCAACCGGGCGTTCGACTCCAACGGTCCCGAGGGCATCAAGGTGCGCGGCGCCGCCCAGGGCGTGTTCGAGAAGTACCAGCAGCTGTCGCGCGACGCCGCGTCCGGCGGCGACCGGGTTCTGGCCGAGAACTACCTGCAGCACGCCGAGCACTACTTCCGCACGCTGCGCGCCATGCAGCCGCACAGGCCGGTGTCCGACATCGTCGGCCGCGAACAGTTCGCCTCGGGCTTCGACATCGACTTCGAAGCCGAGCCGGGCGAGCCGCCCGAGGGCGGCTATGTCGAGCAGTCCGACAACAGCGGCGACAATAACAACCAGCAGAACAACCAGGACCGCGAGGGCCAGCGCCCCGAGGGCCGTCGCGACGGTCAGCGTTTCGAGGGCCGTGATCGTCCGCGCGACGACCGTCCGCGTGATGATCGCCCGCGTGATGATCGCCCGCGCGACAACGCGCAGCAGCAGCCTCGCGAAGACCGCCCGCCGCAGCAACAGCAGCAGCGGGACGACCGTCCCCGTGACGACCGTCCGCGCCAGGACGGCGAAGGCGGCGGACGTCGTGACCGCTGGCGGGAACGCGACGAACGTCGCGACCGCGAACGCGCCGAGGCCGCCGCCCGCGATCCGCTGGCCGTGGTCGAGCCGCAGGCCGCCGCGCCGCTGGCCCCCGAGCCGACGGTCAGTGAATCGCCGCGCCTGCGCGGTCAGGACGGCGCGGTGAGCGAACTGCCCGCCTTCCTCGGCCGTCCCGCCGCGGTCAGCGAGGAAGCCCCCGCCGACGAGGTCAAGAAGCCCCGCCGTCGCCGCGCCCCGCGCACCTTTGAAGGCGGCGACAACGCCAAGCCCGAGACGGAAGAAGCGTAGGACATCGGATGCTCCCCTTTGGGGGAGCTGTCCGCGAAGCGGACTGAGGGGGGCACCCGCGATCTGAGCGGGCCCCCTCCGTCTCGGCTGAGTTTATCCTCGGGCGCGCTCTGCGCGACCCGGGGGCCGAGCCACCTCCCCCCGAAAGGGAGGATCTACTTCCCAGCCATCCCCGCCGCCGTCTCCAGCGCGCCGATCAGCGCCGGAACGCAGCAGGCGTTGAGGAAGTGATCGCCGCCGGGAACCGCGACCATCGCCGTCGGCGCGGATCCCCGGCCGGTCGCCAGGGCCCTCGCAGCCGCGATCGGCACGAAGGTGTCTGCCTCGCCATGCAGCACCACCACCGGAATGGTCAGCCCTGTCAGCGCCGCTCGCGCGGCCGGCAGCTGCGGCGCCTGTCCACGGACCTCGGCGATCGAGTTCTTCAGGTCGCGCGGCAGCATCGGCCGCACCATCCCGCCCAGCCCCGTCAGCCGCCGCGCCGTGCGGCCGCGGTCGCCGTAGAAGGGGCTCATCAGCACGAGGGCCTGGACCCGGTCCGGATAGCGGGCCGCCATCAGGGTCGCGATCGGCGCGCCGTACGACTGGCCGACGAGCATGATCCGCTGTCCCGGGGCCGCGTCCAGCAGGACCGAGAGCGCCTCGGCCTGGTCGCTGATCGCGCCGACCGCCTCGCGGGGCTCGCTGAGCGCGAAGCCCGGCCGGTCGGCGACGACCATGGTGAACCGCGCCGGCAAGGCCGCCAGCACCGGCGCCCAGTATTCCGACCAGGACGGCGTGCCGGTGATCACCACCACCTTCCACGGCGCGGCGCGCGGCGTCCGCAGCGTCGACAGCTTCCACGGATGCCCGGCCGCCTGCACCGTCGCCCGCGTCATGGTCCCGGGCGGATAGTCGGCCGATGTGGGGTAGCGCTCGACCTTGGCCGCGCAGCCGGACAGCAGCGCGGCGACGGCGAGGAGCGACAGCAGTTTGACGGAACGGGCCAGGGCGATCTCCTTCGCCGATCAGCCTAGGCCCGCGCCGTGTCGGTTTGAAGTTAAGCCTTGGTCATGGCGCGGCGTCGCCGGCCGTCGGAACTGCCGGGCCCGCCTTGCAGTAGACGTAGCCCTCCAGCTCGACGCCCAGGCGCGAGCGCGACGACACCCCGGCGCCGCCGTAGACATACGGTGCGCCGGGAAAATACTCGCTGGCGTGAAGCCGGAAGACGTTGGTCCGCTCGATGCCGGCCGGGCAGAGCTCGCCCGCCCGACGATCGAAGAAGGCGCGCAGGTCGGCCGGAGTGGAATATCCCGGCATCGCCACCAGGACGGTGAAGCCGCCATCCGGGTTCCGCCGGTCGCTGTAGCCATGCGGCGCCTCCGGGCCGATCGGCCCATAGATCACCGGCTTGGCGGCGGCGCAGCCCTGCAGGAGCAGGCCGATCGCCGCCAGCCCGACGCCGAGACCGCAGGCGCCCAGCCTCACGACCCGGCGCCCGCCTTCGGCGCCTGCGCCTTGATGCCCTTGATGTAGGCCACGGTGCTTTTGGCGACGGCGATGGTGTTCCCGTAGGTCGCGAACGCCGTGACGTCGGCGGCGGAACAGACATAGGAGCCGGCTTCGTATCCCGTGCCGATCCGGCGCACGGTCCGCTGATCGGCCGCCGTCTCAAGCAGCTCGTCCTCGCCGGTGACGGACGGGATCGCGGTCCTGTTGATGTCCAGCATCACATACCGGACGACAAAGTCATGGGCCCGCTGGACCTCCTGCCTGATCATGGCGCCGTTGTCGCGAAGCCACTCCCGGGTCAGGAACAGGGACGTCTCGTTCGGCGTGAGCTTGTCGTCGTTGGCCAGCTCGATCTCGCGCTGCATCGTCTTGTATTCGGTCGACCCCTCGACGGGCGCCGCGCCGGCGGCGTCCCTGGCGCTCTCGCGGATATTGGCGATCAGCCGCTCCCGAAGCTCCGGGGTCAGGGTCGGCACCGGCAGGGGCGTCGAATAGTAGGTGAAGGTGTTGCGATAGAGCGGACCCTTGGTCTCGCTCTTGGGGACCGTCTTGGTGAAGGTGTAGGGCGTCCGGTAGGGGATGGCCGCGTTGCTGTAGGTCGCCACCGCGACGATCCGCAGGACGCTGGAATCCTCCGACAGGGTGTAGGACGTGGTGATCTCGACGGCGTCGTCCAGGGCGCCGGGCGTCGCGGCCTTGTAGGTCAGCAGAACCTCCGGGAAGGTCACACCCGGGCTCGTCGCGGCCTTGCCGGCTTCTTCCTTCATCCTGGCGACCAGGGAAGCGTTCAGCGCCTCGACGGTCTGGACCTCGGCGACCTCGTCGGCCTGCTTGTGCGCGCGGTACGAGGGCGCCGCGTTGATGATCGCGGCCGCGATCGCGCCGGCGATGGCCCCGATGAGGCCCGCGCCGCCGCCGTTCACCTCGGTATAGTACCAGGACTTGCTGACGCCGGTCTCGCTGCCGGTAACGCTCAGCCGGGTCGGGCCTAGGGCTTCGATGCTGGCCTGGGACAGCGGCCGTGCGGCCGGCACGGGCTCGACAGTCGCGCAGGCGGCCATGGCAAGGCACATGGCCGACGTAATTATCACTCGCATGGATTCACCCCCCAAGGTCACCCGCAACCTGCAGGCGGCGACACCCTCGACGGTCGGCCGGAAGCTGTCAACGTGGCCGCCGCCGCCGCGTGAACGGAAATCCGGATGGATGATCCGTGGTCTGACAAGTCCGGTTCCGGGGGACAGGGAAGCCCGCCCCCCCCGGTTCGGTATCGGGCCTAGACGACCATGCCGGCCAGGCGGCCGCGGATCAGGCCCTCGGCCTCCGAGATGATCCGGTCGACCAGTTCCTGCACCGTCGGAATGTCGTGGATCAGGCCCTGGACCATGCCCGCCGACCAGATGCCGCCTTGCGTGTCGCCGTTGGCCAGGGCGTCACGGCCCCGCGTGCCGGCGACCAGGTGCTGGACGTCCTCGAACTT
>CANJYY010000194.1 GCA_947479185.1 Caulobacteraceae bacterium | reverse complement strand
CATCACCTCGCGGATCGCCGCCGGGTCGTTGACCAGCAGGCTGTCGACCCCCAGCACCTTGCGGCGGCCGTACGGGATGTCGAAGGCGTTCTTCGACCAGTTGCCCAGCGTGTTGGAGAGCGTCGCCACCACCAGCCGCGGCGTCGACAGGTCCTCCGGATGCACATAGGGCGCGGGCGGGATGATCGGGCGGGCGAGGGCGTCCATGGGGGGAGGCTAGCACTGGCGGCGTTGTTGAGGGAGGGACTAGGGATTAGGGGCTAGGGACTAGAAGGAATCTCGCCTAGCCCCTAGCCCCTAGCCCCTAGCCCCTGTTCCGGCCGCCCCCATGCCCACGCCCTTCTTCGACCTCCGCGCCTCACACAATCCGCACCGCTGGCACATGCCGCTGACGCCGAAGGTCTGCGTCGGGCCCGAGGGTCAGATGTTCATGTACGGCGGCATCGGGCTGGCCGCGTCGATCTCGGCGCTGGAGCAGACCTGCGGCCGGCCGGTGATCTGGGCGACGGCGCAGTACCTGTCCTACGCCCGGCCGCCGTCGATCGTCGACTTCGACGTCTGGATCGCCGCGGCGGGCAAGTACACCACCCAGGCCAGCGTGAAGGGGCACGTCGGCGAGAGCGAGATCATCACCGTCAACGCCGCCCTCGGCGCGCGGCCGGACACCATCACCCACCAGTGGCCGCAGATGCCGGTGATGCCCCGCCCTGAGGACTGCGACCCCATCCGGCTGTGGCCCGACCAGGGCGACAACCTCAACCGCCGGATCGAGATCCGCACCGCCGGCGGCGCCTACGGCATCGACACCCGCACGGGCGAGCCCAGCGCCGACGGCCGCATGCAGATGTGGCTTCAGACCCGCGAGGAACACGACATCGACGCCAGTCTGCTGGCCGTGTTCGCCGACTATGTGCCCTCGGGCCTCGGCCCCGCGCTCGGCCTGCAGGCCGGCGGCAACAGCCTCGACAACACCCTGCGCGTCCTGAAGATCGTCCCGACCCGCTGGGTGCTGGCCGACATCTCGATCAGCGGCGTCCACGCCGGCGTCGGCCACGGGGCGATGAACCTCTTCGCGGAGACGGGCGAACTGCTGGCGGTGGCCAGCCAGTCGATGATTGTCAGGGTGCGGGACGAGTAGCCCCCACCACCGTCATCGTCGGACTTGTTCCGACGACCCATGAACACGGGAAGCAGAAAAAAGGGCGCGGTTCGCGCCGCGCCCTTCTCGTCTGGATGATCACGCATGGATCCTCGCGACAAGCGCGAGGATGACGGGTGTGGAGGTTACGCCATCTTCCCCGGCACCACCGGGTGCGAGCTCGACAGCCCGCCGTCGACGGCGATGAACTGGCCGTTGACGTAGCTGGCGTCGTCGCTGGCCAGGAACAGGGCCACGCGGGCGATCTCCTCGGGGACGGCGCCCCGGCGGAGGGGATTGAGCTGGCCGATCTTGCCCTCGGTGCCGCGCTCGCGGGCGCGGTCGAACATGAACTGGGTCATGCCGGTCTCGGTCAGGCCGGGGCAGACGGCGTTGATCCGCACGCCCGTGCCGGCCAGCTGGTTGGCCCCGGTCTGGACGATGCTGATCACCCCGGCCTTGGAGGCGCTGTAGGGCATGCCGCCCGCGCCCGAGCGGATGCCCGCGACGCTGGCGGTGCAGATAATCGAGCCCTTGCCGCGCGCGGCCATCAGCCGGGCGGCGGCCTGGACGGCGAGGAACACGCCCACGGTGTTGATGCGCAGGACCTCGGTCCAGTGCTCGGCGGTCAGCTCGAACAGGCCGGGCAGGCCGCCGGACACGCCGGCGTTGGCGAACATGATGTCGACGCCGCCGAGCATCTCGGCCGCCTCGATGGCCTTGTCGAGCACCGCGGTGGTGGCCACGTCGCCGACGATGGCGACGCCCCGGCCGCCGGCCTTCGTCACCAGCTCCAGCGTCTCGTTGACCTTGTCCGACACGTCGGCCAGCACGACCGTCGCGCCGGCCTCGGCGAACAGCTGCGCCGACGCCCGGCCGATGCCGCTGGCCGCGCCGGTGATGATGGCCACCCGGCCCTTGAGCTTGCCCATGGTGCTGTTTCCTTCAAACGGTTGTTTGAAGCAGGATGCCTCGGGGCGAGCCTGGAGGGAAGGGGCTAGGGGTTAGGGGCTAGGGACTAGAATTCTCGGTCATGCCGACACCCGGGCCTGCTAACCCCTAGCCCCTAATCCCTAGCCCCTACCTTGCTCCCCCACCCGCCACCCTCTAGTTTCGGCGGCTCTCAGGGGCAGCCCGCGTCAGGCGATTCATGGTTCAGCACTATCTCGAGTTCGAAAAGCCGATCGCCGAGCTGGAAGGCAAGATCGAGGAGCTGTCGAAGCTCTCCGACACGGCCGGCGCGGGGTCGTTCGACAGCGAGATCGACGCTCTCCGCTCGCGGCTCGGCGAGCTGCGCAAGGAGTCCTACGCCCGCCTGACGCCGTGGCAGAAGACCCAGGTCGCGCGTCATCCGGAGCGGCCGCACTTCGTCGACTACCTGGCCGGCCTGATCGACGAGTTCGTCGAGCTGCGCGGCGACCGGAAGTTCGCCGACGACCAGGCGGTGATCGGCGGCCTCGGCCGCTTCCGCGGCCAGCCGGTGATGGTCATCGGCCAGGAGAAGGGCCACGACACCACCACCCGCCTGAAGCACAATTTCGGCATGGCCCGGCCCGAGGGCTACCGCAAGGCGGTGCGCCTGATGGACATGGCCGAGCAGTTCAACCTGCCGGTGCTGACCTTCATCGACACGGCCGGCGCCTATCCGGGCCTCGGCGCCGAGGAGCGCGGCCAGGCCGAGGCGATCGCCCGCGGCACCGAGCGCTGCCTGACCCTGAAGACCCCGATGATCGCCACCATCACCGGCGAGGGCATGAGCGGCGGGGCCATCGGCATCGCCGCCGGCAACAAGGTGCTGATCCTCGAGCACGCCATCTATTCGGTCATCTCGCCGGAGGGCGCGGCCTCGATCCTGTGGCGCGACGGCGCGCGGGCCAAGGACGCCGCCGAGCAGATGCAGATCACCGCCCAGGACCTGATCAAGACCGGCGTGGTCGACCGGATCATCGAGGAACCCGCCGGCGGCGCCCATTCCGACCCGGCCGCCGCCATCCTCGCCGTCGGCGACGCCATCGAGGAAGAGCTGGCCCTGCTGTCGACCCTGACCGCCGACGAACTGCTGACCCAGCGCGCCGAGCGCTACTACGCCATCGGCCGGACAGGTGTGGCGTGAGGGCGCTCGCGCTCCTCGCGACGCTCGGGGCGCTGGTCGCCACGCCCGCGGCGGCGGCGGAAACGTCTGGCATCGACGCCCGCGCCACGCCCGCCTACCAGACCTGCGTCGGCCGCATCGAGGGCCAGACCAACACCGGCGCCAACCAATGCATCAGTGTGGAATTGAAGATCCAGGATGTGGCGCTGAACGAGGCCTACCGGAACCTGATGGCCCAGTTGACGCCCAACCAGAAGGTCGGGCTGCAGAAGGCTCAACGGGCCTGGATCGCCTTCCGTGACGCCGACTGCGCGTCGCGCTACAGCCCTGACTGGGGCGACTACTCTTCGGTTACGGCCAGCAGGTGCGTGCTTGAGCGCACGATCGAGCGAACCGTCGACCTGGAACGCTTTTCAGCGGACTGGCTGGACTCGGCCGATGAGTACGACGCCGACGAGCCTCCTGGCTGACGGGCATTCGGTGACAGTTTACGAATGGTCCGCGCGCCAGCCCCGCCGGCCTGCGGCCAGGGTCTGACGCCGAAGCTGGCGTAGGTCTCGCCGATCGCCGGATCGATCGCCGTCGCGGCGGCAAGGTCCGCCTGGCCTTCCGCGATCTGAGGAATTCGGTGATGTGTTCCGGCGGAATTCGCGCGTCCCGGCCGATCCTTGCTGTGGAATTGCCATTCGCCCCCGGTTTGACGACAGTGAGGCGGCCCCCTGCCGGGACTGGAGACTGTCTGTGAAACTCGCTTTTCTTGCCCTTCCCGCCGCGATCGGCGCCCTCACCGCGACGCCCGCGTTCGCCGTCGACGGAGCCGCCGTCGAGGCGCGCTACACCCCGGCGCTCCAGGCCTGTCTCGACTCGCCGGAAGGCTCATCGACCATGGGGATGATCGACTGCATCGGCGTCGAACTGAAGGTGCAGGACGCGGCGCTGAATGTCGCCTATCGCGCGGTCATCGCCGACATGACGCCAGACCAGAAGGCCGGCGTGCAGAAGGCCCAGCGCGCCTGGATCGCGTTCCGCGACGCCGATTGCGCGGCGCGCTACAGTCCCGACTGGGGTACGATATCCGCCATCACCGCCAATATGTGCGTGCTGCAGCGGACCGTGGAGCGGACGCTGGAGCTGGAGGCCTTCTCGCCGGACTGGTCGGCCCCCGCGGACAGCGAACCGCCGGGAACCGTGGGCACGGTTCCGTCGCGCGACTGACGCCGATTTCCGCCTCTTGCCTGACGTGGCGTGACATGGCCCAGTCTCTCTCAAACGATTGTTCGGGAGAGAAAACACCATGGCCATCAAGACCCGTTTCACGGAACTGTTCGGCGTTGAGCACCCCATCGCCCAGGGCGGCATGCAGTGGGTCGGCAAGGCCGAACTCGTGGCGGCCGTGGCCAACGCCGGGGCGCTGGGCTTCATCACCGCCCTGACCCAGCCGACGCCGGAAGACCTGGCCAAGGAGATCCAGCGCACCAGGGATCTGACCGACAAGCCGTTCGGCGTGAACCTGACCATCCTGCCGGCGATCAAGCCGCCGCCCTACGCCGAGTACCGCGCCGCGATCATCGAGAGCGGGATCAAGGCCGTCGAAACCGCCGGTTACAAGCCGCAGGAACATGTCGACGACTTCAAGGCCCACGGCATCAAGGTGATCCACAAATGCACCGCTGTCCGCCACGCCCTGTCGGCGGAACGGATGGGCGTCGACGCCATCTCGATCGACGGCTTCGAATGCGCCGGCCACCCGGGCGAGGATGACATCCCCGGCCTGATCCTGATCGCCGCCGCCGCCGACAAGGTGAAGATTCCGATGCTCGCTTCGGGCGGCATCGCCGACGCGCGCGGCCTGGTCGCGGCGCTCGCGCTCGGCGCCGACGGCGTCAACATGGGCACCCGCTTCTGCGTCACCAAGGAAGCGCCGATCCCGCAGGCCTTCAAGGAACAGATGGTCGCCAACGACGAGCGTCAGACTGACCTGATCTTCCGCACCCTGCACAACACCGCGCGGGTGATGCGCAACGAGGTCAGCCAGGCCGTGGTCGAGATCGAGCGCAAGGGCGGGGCCAAGTTCGAGGACGTCCAGCACCTGGTCGCCGGCACGCGGGGCCGTGACGCCCTGGCCAACGGCGACACGCAAGGCGGCATCTGGTCGGCCGGCATGGTCCAGGGCCTGATCCACGACATTCCGACGGTGCAGGAACTGGTCGACCGGATCATCTCCGAAGCCGAGGGCATCATCCGCGGCCGCCTGGCCGGCATGGTCGTCTAGGCCCGACACCGAACCGGGGGGCGGGTTTTCCCGTCCCCCGGAACCGGACTTTTCCGACCACAGATCATCCATCCGGATTTCCGTTCAAGCGACGGCTGCGGCCGCGTTGACAGTTTCCGGCCAACCGTTGAGGGTGCCGCCGCCTGCAGGTTGCGGGTGACCTTGGGGGGTGAATCCATGCGAGTGATAATTACGTCGGCCATGTGCCTTGCCATGGCCGCCTG
>CANJYY010000193.1 GCA_947479185.1 Caulobacteraceae bacterium | reverse complement strand
GCGAAGCCCGGGGCGGCGGTGACCTTGCCGTTGGCGTAGACCGCGCCGGCCTTGTCGCCCTGGCGGTTCAGCGGCGCGATGACGCCGGAGGCGAACTCGCCGGCCGCTTCCAGCACGGCCCAGGCGGTTTCCGCGTCGGCGTCCGGAAAGGCGTCGCCCAGGCGGTCAAAGCCGGCCGCCCTGAGCGCGGCGGTCATATCGCGGAGCGGCGCGGTGTAGGTCATGGAACGTCTCCCTGTCGGCAGGGCTTTTAGGCCGGGCGCCGCCGGTTCGTGAAGCCCGGGCCTTTCCGTCGCCACATCGGCGCCCTATCTTTTCAGCAACCGCATCAGTCACAGTCGAGGCCGCCATGTTCCGCCCGTTCGCCGCCGCTCTTGCCTTCGTGCTGCTGACCGCGCCGATGGCGTCAGCCGCGCCCTCGATCGACCCGGCCGCCATGCCCGCCGGGACCTATGTTGTCGACAAGACCCACGCGAGCCTGATCGCCCGGGTCCAGCACATGGGCCTGGCGGCCTACACCATGCGGTTCACCGGCTTCGAGGCGTCCTACAGCTGGGATCCGAAGTCGCCGCAGACGGCCCAGGTCCAGGCCGTCATCCAGGCCGCCTCGCTGGATACTGGGGAGCCGAAATTCAACGGCGAGTTCGCCGAGAAGTTTCTCGACGCGAAGGCCAATCCGGCGATCAGGTTCGTCTCGACCTCGATCGTCCAGACCAGCCCGGGCAAGGGCACGATGACCGGCGACCTGACGTTTCGCGGGGTGACGAAGCCGGTGACGCTCGACGTCGTCTTCGACGGCTTCCGGTCCGGCATGGGCGGCCAGCGCTCGGGCTTCTCGGCCAAAGGCGTCATCAAGCGGTCGGACTTCGGCTCGACCTTCCTGCTCAATCCGCCCCTGGCGATGGTCGGCGACGAGGTCGAGTTGATCCTCGAACTCGAATTCGTGAAGCAGTAGGGTCAGGCATAACCCCGGAGTCGCCATGACCAGAACCCGCTATTCGACCGCCGCCATTCTTCTGCACTGGCTCATCGCCGGGTTGCTGGTCTGGACTGTTCTGCTCGGCTGGCAGTCCGAAGACCTGAAGGGCGCCGCCAAGATCGCCGTGCTTCAGCTTCACAAGCCGCTGGGCATCACCATCATGCTGCTGACGCTGCTGCGCATCGGCCTGCGTTTCGTCTATCCGGCCCCGCCGATGGGCGAGCATCTGAAGCCGTGGGAAATGAAGCTGGCCAAGTCGGTCTACGGCCTGTTCTACCTTCTGCTGCTGGTCCTGCCGTTCAGCGGCTGGGCGATGGTCTCGGCCAGCGCCCTGATCCACCAGTACCCGATCAACATGTTCGGCCTGTTCAACTGGCCGGTGCTGACGCCGCTCTACGAGCTGCCCGGCGAGCTGCGGCATGCGCGCCATGAGCAGCTGGAGACGATCCATGGCCTGGTCGCCAAGGTGATCATCTACGGCCTGATCCCGCTGCACATCCTCGGCGCGCTGAAGCACCAGTTCCTCGACAAGGACAACGAGCTGGCCAAGATGATCCCGTTCCTGGCCAAAAAGGACGCCGCTGCATGAATCCCTTCGCACCCCTGTTCGCCGTCGCCGTGATTGCCGCGGCGTCCCAGGCCTGGGCGGCCCCCGCCTCGGCCTGGACCGTGGACAAGGGCGCCTCGAAGGTGGCGTTCGCCTCGAGCTTCGATGGCGGCGCCTTCAGCGGATCGTTCCGTCGCTGGGACGCGGCGATCCGCTTCGATCCGGCCAACCTGGCCGGGTCGTCGGCGGTCGTGACCTTTGACATGGCCTCGGCCGTGACCGGCGAGTCCGGCCGCGACGGCGCCCTGCCGCAGGACGACTGGTTCGCCGCCGGCAGGTTCCCCAAGGCGACCTTCAAGGCCACGACCTTCAAGGCGCTGGGCGGTAATCGCTACCAGGCGGTCGGCGACCTGACGATCCGCGGCGTCACGAAGCCGTTGACCCTGCCCTTCACCCTCGTCATCACCGGCGGCGTAGCGAAGATGAACGCCAGCGTGGGCCTGAACCGTCTGGCCTTCGGCGTGGGACAGAACGAGTGGAAGACGACCGAGGTCGTGCCGGCGACGGTGACGGTCAACATCAGCCTGACGGCCAGACGCGCGGGCTAGACCGCGCGGTCGCGGCGCTGCGCGCCGGCGGCCTCGTCATCCTGCCGACCGAGACGGTCTATGGTCTGGCCGCTGATGCGAGCAACCCGCTGTCCGTCGCCGCTGTCTATGCGGCCAAGGGTCGGCCAAGCTTCAATCCCCTGATCGCCCATGTCGCCGATCTGGCGGCCGCGCGGCGGATCGCCGTGCTCGACGAGCGGGCCGAGCGATTGGCCCGGGCCTTCTGGCCGGGGCCGCTGACGATTGTCGCGCCCATCGCGAACGCCGCCGCCGTCTGCGACTTGGCCCGGGCCGGGCTCGACACCGTCGCCGTCCGCGTGCCGGGCCACCCCCTCGCCCGCGCCCTGCTGGAAGCCTTCGGCGGACCGGTCGTGGCGCCGTCGGCCAACCGCTCGGGCCGGCCGAGTCCGACGACCTTCGCCGACGCGGTCGAGGAAACCGGCCCGTCCGCCGCCGAGGCGCTCGACGGTGGCCCCTGCGCCGTGGGGCTGGAGTCGACCGTCGTCGCGGTCTTGCCGGACGCCCCCGCGCGGCTGCTGCGGCCCGGCGCCGTGACGCGGGCGCAGATCGAGGCGCTGATCGGCCCGCTGGCCGAGGCCGACGGCGACGCCAAACGCTCGCCCGGCCGGCTGGCCCTGCACTACGCGCCGGACGCGCCCGTTCGCATCAATGTGACTCGCCCTGAACCGGGCGAGGCCTTCCTCGCTTTCGGGCCGGACGACAGCCCCTTCAACCTGAGCCCTTCCGGCGATCTGGTCGAGGCGGCGGCCAACCTGTTCGCCCTGCTGCGCGCGGCGGACAGGACCAGGCCGACCGCCATCGCCGTCGCGCCGATCCCGGCCGAGGGTCTGGGTGAAGCGATCAACGACCGCCTGAAGCGGGCGGCCGGCTTCATCGGCTGACGGCCGGCGCGCGGCGGGCTATGCTGGCGCCATGACCATCTCCGTACCCGCAGACGTCATTTCCCGCCTGAAGGCCGTGCTCGGCGAGGGCGGCTGGAGTCAGGACGCTGAGCGTATCGCGCCCAAGCTCGTCGAATGGCGCGGCCGTTGGACCGGCGCGACGCCGCTGCTGGTCCTGCCCAAAACCACGGCCGAGGTCGCGGCCGTGGTCGGGATCTGCGCCGAGTCCGGCACGGCGATCACGCCGCAGGGCGGCAACACGGGCCTGGTGTCCGGCCAGATTCCGCAGGGCGAAGTCCTGCTGTCGACCGAACGGCTGAACCGTATCCGCGACATCGACGGCTTTGACGACGTGATCGTGGCGGAAGCGGGCGTGACGCTGGCGGCCGTGCATGAGGCGGCGGCGAAGCTGTCGCGGCGCTTCCCGCTGGGTCTGGCGTCCGAGGGCTCGGCGACAGTCGGCGGGGTCATCTCAACCAACGCCGGCGGCACCCAGGTGCTGCGCTACGGCACGACGCGCAACCTGGTGCTCGGCCTCGAAGCCGTGCTGCCCAACGGCGAGATCTGGAACGGCCTCAAGCGGCTGCGCAAGGACAACACCGGCTACGACCTCAAGCAGTTGCTGATCGGCGCCGAGGGCACGCTGGGGGTGATCACCGCCGCAAGCCTGAAGCTCTTTCCGGTGCTGAATTCCCGCGCGACCGCCGTGGTCGGCCTGGCCTCGCCGGCCGACGCCATCAAGCTGCTGGCCCGCGCCAAGGAAGAGACCGGCGGTGCGGTCGAGGCGTTCGAGCTGATGAGCCGGCTGGGGGTGCAGTTCGCCGTCGACCATATCCCGGGCATCCGCGAGCCGCTGGACGCCGTCCATCCCTGGTACGTGCTGGTCGAGACGGCCAGCGGCGAGCCGGGCGCGGCCGAGGGCGCGATGGAGCGGCTGCTGGGCCGGGCGCTGGAGGACGGCCTGATCGCCGACGCCGCCATCGCCCAGACGCAGGCCCAGGCGAAGGCCTTCTGGGCCGTGCGCGAGAACCAGTCCGGCGCCCAGAAGCCCGAGGGCGCCGCCTGGAAGCACGACGTCTCCGTGCCCGTCTCGCGCATCGCCGACTTCATCGAACAGGCGACGGCGGCGGTGCTGAAGCATGATCCGCGCGTGCGGGTCGTGGCCTTCGGACATGTCGGCGACGGCAACGTCCACTACGACGTGCTGCGGCCGGCCGGCGGCTCCGACGAGGCGCACAACGAGGGCCGCGACGCCGGCTCGCGCATCGTCCACGACATCGTTGATTCCATGGCAGGGTCGATCAGCGCCGAGCACGGCCTGGGCGCGGCCAAGACCGCCGACGCCCTGCGTTACAAGTCGGCCATCGAGGTCGAGGCGCTGCGGGCGATCCGCGGCGCGCTGGACCCGCAGCGGATCATGAACCCGCGGGTGCTGTTCTAGGTCATCTGCGACGGCTTGGTGACCGTCACCGGCGGGGGCGGAGCGTCGTTCGCCAGGCCCTCGAAGGTCACGTGGAAGCCGGTGATCCGCCAGGCGCCCCCCTTGCCCTTGGCCAGCACGGTCTGGGCCAGCACCGTCTGCGAAGGATAGCTGTAGGCGTGAACCAGCACGGCCCGTGTGCCGCCCGTGCCGGCGTTGATCGACCAGCTCCGCGTCACGGCCGCCGTCGGCGCGCCCTCGGGCAGGGAAGCCTTGATCGCCGCGAGCTGGGCCAGAACCTCCGGCTTGCGCAGGTCCGGCGACAGGTCGGGGTTCGCACCCAGATCGGCGCCGGTGCGAACCTGTTCGTAGAGCGCCCGCGCCTTGGCGTCGGCGGCCTTGTCGAGGGTCGGAAGGCTGCAGGCCGCGAGGGCCAGGCAGGCCGTGATCATCACCAGAAGAGTCCGCATGACCGTCGCTCCGTCCTGAACAGGCCGGGATGATGGGCCCGCCCGTGCGCCGGGAGCAAGCCCGGCGTCAGACGTCCGGGCCGGCGCTGGCGATCAGGGCGTTCAGGGCGGCCAGGTGGCCCTTGAGCGCCTTGCGGCCCGGGCCCGTGAGCGCCAGCCAGGTCCGCACCCGGCCGCCAGAGGGCGTCTTGCTGACCGACAGATAGCCGGCCTCCTCCAGCAGCTTCACATGCTTGCTGAGCACGGATTCGCTGACGTCGAGCGACTCGCGGATGGTGGCGAAGTCGATGGTGTCGGCGGCGGCCAGCATGCAGCAGATCTGCAGCCGGTTCGGCGCGTGGATGACCGGATCGAGGACGCCCATCACAGGTGCGCCCCGTCCTGCAGATCCCGCCGATAGGCGACCTCCCACAGGAAGCCGCCGGCGGTCATGACAATCGCGGCCAGAACGCCGGCGACGAACGGCGCCATGGTCAGTCCGTGGCTACGAACGAGCCATGTGCTGCCGAGCATGATGGCCACGACCAGCGCCGCCATGCCCAGCGAGACGATCATCGTCCGTCCCTTGCGGTAGCCGTTGACCCATAGGCCGGCGCGCGCGCGATAGGCCCTGACCAGTCCGGCCAGGCCAAGACCGAAGACGGCGTAGAAGAGGCCCAGAATCCACAGAGGCTGGCCCTGGACGGCGACCAGGCCGCCGACCAGCAGGCCGAGAGCCGGGTGGTACCAGACCGGCGCCACGGCGCGGCGCGCCATCTCGGTTCGGGCGGCGTTGACCTCGGCCAGCATGCGGGCGGCGTCGGC
>CANJYY010000192.1 GCA_947479185.1 Caulobacteraceae bacterium | reverse complement strand
GGGCGCGGAGCGGGCGCGCATGCTGATCGTGGCCATCGACGATCAGGAAAAGGCTACGGAACTGGTCGAGCGGGCGCGCGAGGCCTTCCCCAACCTGACCATCCTGGCCCGCGCCTTCGACCGGCGGCACGCCTACGACCTGTTGGCCAACGGCGCCGACGCGGTCGAGCGCGAGACCTTCGAGGCGGCCCTGGCCATGGGGGTGACGGCGCTCAAGTCGCTCGGCTTCCGCGCCCACCGCGCCCTGCGCGCGGCCGACTTCTTCCGTCGCCACGACAACCGCACCTTCGAGGAGCTGCGGCCGATGTGGGGCCAGACCGAGGCTTATCTGCTGGCCTCGCGCGACGCCGCCCAGACCATGGACAGGCTGCTGCAGGCGGACCTCGCGACGATGCGTCCGGGGGCCGCCGACGGCTGGGACACCAGCGGCCGCGACGAGGAACAGCGAGCGGCCGCCGGGCAGGACGATCCCACCCGGCCGGCCTGACGCATCAGCCGCGGAACGGACGCAGCACGATCTCGACGCGACGGTTCATCGCCCGGCCCTGGGCCGTATCGTTGCTCGCGATCGGCTGGCTCTCGCCGCGGCCCTGGACGAACAGTCGCCCCGGCAGGACCTGGCTGCGGTCCGTAAGGAACATGGCCACCGAGCTGGCGCGGCGTTCCGAAAGCGCCTGATTGTAGGCGTCGTCGCCGCTCGAGTCGGCGTGGCCGGTCACATCGACCAGGGTCTGGGGATAGCGGTTCAGGATCGTGGCCACGCCCTCCAGCACCCGCACGAACTGCGGCTGGATGTCGGAACGATCAACGCCGAACGTCACGTCGCTGGGCATGTTGAGGATCAGGTTGTCGCCGTCGCGGGTGACGCTGACGCCGGTGCCGGCCAGCTCGCGGCTCAGTTCGGCCTGCTGGCGGTCCATGTAGTTGCCGACCGCCGCGCCGCCGAGGGCTCCGATGCCGGCGCCGAGCAGGGCGTTCTTGCGACCCTGTTCGCCGTCGCTGGTGTTGGTCAGGTAGCCCAGCAGCGCGCCGCCGACCGCGCCCGCGATCGCGCCGGTTCCGGTGTTGTTGCGGACCGTCTGGCCCGAATAGGGATCGATGGTGGTGCAGGCGCCGAGGGCCGTGGCCCCAAGCAGGATGGCGGCCAAGGCCGTTTTCTTCAGCATTTCGATGTCTCCGGAAAATCTGTCGCGGCCTGAACGCGGCGGCGGCGTGCCGGTTCCGCCTGTGCGTTTCACAACACCCCGAGGCCGGTGTAAAAGGCCGGCATGACCGATACCGCCGCCACCGCCGCGCCCGCCATCGCCCCCGTCTCGTTCAAGGCCTATGCGGCCGACTTCGAAGGCTTCGCGAAGACGCTCGGCGACAGCTTCCGCCGCTACGGGTTCGCCGTGCTGTCGGACTATGACCTGGACCAGACGCGGATCGACGCGGCGATCGACGCGGCCAAGCGCTTCTTCGCCCTGCCCGAGGCGGTGAAGAGGCAGTACGCCGTCGGCAAGGGCGGCCAGCGCGGCTACATCCCGTTCGGCATCGAGACGGCCAAGGGCGCGGACCACTTCGACCTCAAGGAATTCTGGCACATGGGCCGGGACCTGCCGGCCGGGCACCGCTACCGCGCCCAGATGCCGGACAACGTCTGGCCGGCCGAGGTCGCCGATTTTCACGACAACGTCGCCTGGCTGTACAACGCCCTCGACGGCATGGGCGCGAGGGTGCTGCAGGCGATCGCCCACTACCTCGGCCTGCCGCGGCATGAGTTCGACGACGCGGTCGCGTGTGGCAACAGCATCCTGCGGCTGCTGCACTATCCGCCGATCCCCGCTGACGCCACGGGCGTGCGGGCCGGGGCCCATGGCGACATCAACGCCATCACCCTGCTGCTCGGCGCCGAGGAGGGGGGGCTGCAGGTCAAGGACCGCGACGGCCAGTGGCTGGAGATCAACCCCCCGCCCGGATGCCTGGTGATCAACATCGGCGACATGCTGGAGCGGGCCTGCAACCATGTGCTGCCCTCGACGATCCACCGGGTGGTCAACCCGCCGCCCGAGCGCCGCGCCTTCCCGCGCTACTCAACGCCGTTCTTCCTGCACTTCGCGCCGGACTACGAGATCCGCACCCTGCCCGGCTGCGCCACCGCTGAAAATCCGGATCGCTATCCGCAGTCGATCACCGCCGACGACTTCCTCGTCCAGCGGCTGAAGGAGATCAAGCTGCTCTGAGCCGGCGAGGTCACCCCGAATTAACCCTCGCTTGTCACGCTGCGGGAAAAGACGGGGGAAGCAGGTATGGCGCCGTCAGAGGCCGCGAGGCTGACGGAGATCCGGTCACTGGACCTGAACGCCCTGCGGCCGGTGATCGCGCGGGTGACACGGCTTGCGCGCCAGGCCTCGGGGGCCGCCCACGCCTATGTGGTGATCGTCGATGAAGACCATGTCTGGCAGTCGGGCATTGAGGGCAAGGCTGAAAGCCTGGGTCCCCTGTCCGCCTCCACGACGGCCCAAACCATCGGCCAGCTCCAGCCGATCTGGATGGAAAATCTCGGCCTCACCTGGCCCGATCATCCCTGGGTCTGCGGCCCGCCCCACGCCCGCGCCTACGCCAAAGCGCCCGTCGTCCTTGGAGAGACAACCCGGCTCGGCGGCCTGTGTCTCCTGTTCAATGAGCCTCGCGAGCGCGACGAGGCCATTCTCGCCACCCTCGCCGATCTGGCGGCGCTGCTCGCCGAAGCCATGGAGCGGGCGCGCGCCCAGCGCCGCACCCGTGTCGCCGAACAGGCCTCCCGCGCGGCGACGGACCTGAAGGACGTCATCATGCGCGCCTCGCCGGTGGCGTTGGGCATGACCGATCGCGACCTGCGCTACCTCTATGTCAACGACCAGTGGGTCGAGGAAAAGGGCGTCCCGGCAGACGAGGCGATCGGCCGAACCATGGCCGAGCTGTTTCCGGCCTCCTACCCGATGCTGGAGGAGACCTATCTGCGGTGCCTCGCCGGCGAGACGATCTCGACCCAGCGGGTGCTGGTGCCCAGCACGCGCAGGCCGGACCGCTGGCTGCGCGCCACGATCTGCCCCTGGCATGACGCGGCCGGCGAGATCGGCGGCATGATCTCGATGAGTCATGACGTCAGCGATGTGATCGGCGGGCTGAAACTGGCCGAGCGCGCCAAGCAGCGCCTCGAACTGGCCCTCGATATCGCCGAGGTGCTGGTCTACGAGATGGACTATCGGCGAAAGACCCTGACCGTCGACGGCGCCGCCGACACCTTCTTCGGCGGGTCCCTGACCTACGACGACGTGGCCGAGGACATGTGGGTCAGCGTTCACCCCGACGACCGCGCCGCGGCCAAGTTGCTCTGGGAAGCGCACCTGAAAACGGGCGAGCCGTTCCGCACCGAATACCGCATGAACACCTCCAGCGATCGCGAGGTCTGGGCCTTCTCGGCCGCCGAACTGCTGCGCGACGAAGACGGCCGGATAACCGGCGTCCTGGGGGTCCTGGAGAATATCACCAGCCGCAAGACCGTCGAGGCGGCGACCGCCCTGGCGCGGGACCTCGCCGAGGCGGCCAACCGCGCCAAGAGCGAGTTCCTCGCCAACATGAGCCACGAGATCCGCACGCCGCTGAACGGCGTGATGGGCGTGGCCTCGGCGCTGGCGCGCACGGCGCTGACCCCGGCCCAGGCCGAGATGGTCGGGCTGATCGAAACCTCCGGCCAGACGCTCGAGGCGATCCTGGCCGACGTGCTGGACCTGGCGCGGATCGAGTCCGGCCGGCTGGAGCTGAAGCCCGAGCCGTTCGACCTGGGCGCCTGCCTGCGGTCGGCGGCGGCGTTGTTCCAGCCCGGCGCCCGCGAGAAGGGGCTCGACTTCGCCCTGGCCATCGACGAGGCCGCCGCCGGCGCCTTTGTCGGCGACGCCGTGCGGCTGCGCCAGATCGTCTGCAACCTGCTGTCCAACGCCATCAAGTTCACGTCGCGCGGAGAGATCCGGCTTGAGGCCGTGGTGAACGCGGCCGGCGCGGTGGTCATCGCCGTCAACGACACGGGCATCGGCTTTGGCCAGGACGTGAAGGACCGGCTGTTCGAGCGGTTCGAGCAGGCCGACGGCTCGATCACCCGCCGGTTCGGCGGCACGGGCCTCGGCCTGGCCATCTCGCGCGCCCTGGCCGAGGCCATGGGCGGGTCGCTGGAAGCCCTGTCGGCGCCGGGCGTTGGGTCATGCTTCACCCTGACGGTCGCGCTCGCGCCCTTCGCCGGGAGCCTGCCGGATCGGGACGCTGACGGCGCGGCGCTTCAGGCGGCCGACCGCGCGCCCCGCGTGCTGCTGGCCGAGGACCACCCGATCAACCGCAAGGTCGTCGAACTGCTGTTCGATGGCACGGGCGTGGAACTGACCAGCGTCGAGAACGGGGCCGAGGCCGTCGCCGCCGCATCGGGCGAGGCGTTCGACCTGATCCTCATGGACATGCAGATGCCGGTCATGGACGGCCTGACCGCGATCCGCGCGATCCGGGCGTCGGAGGCCGCCGGCGGCCGGCCGGCCAGGCCGATCTGGGCCCTCTCGGCCAACGCCCTGCCCGAGCATGTGGCCGCGTCGATGGCCGCCGGCGCCAACGGCCATCTGAGCAAACCGGTCTCGGCCGAGGCCCTGTTCACCGTGCTGGAGACAGCCTGCGCGATGGCGACTGACGCTGACCAGCGGATCAGCGCCTAGGGCCTGACAGGACCGGCCGGCGGATACCGCGCTACTTCGACAGCCGCAGCTTGGTGATGTCGCGGCCGATCGCCGAGAAGGCATCCTTCAGCAGCGACCCGCTCGACGGCAGATAGACGTGGCTGGAGTCGGTCGCGCAGGCCTTGATGAAGCTCTCGGCGTCCGAGCCCTTCGAGACCTGGAACCCGACCGTGTAGATCACCACGCCCTCGAGCTTGGCGGCTTCACAGACGGCCTTCGCCTGGTCGGTGGGATCGCCGTTGGTGGCGTTGCAGTTGATCTGCTCGTCGTCGCTGCCCTGCGAGTCCCTGCTGAGGACGTTGTTGCAATAGGCCGTATTGAAATCGCCGTCGGTCATGAAGACGATGACCTTCAGCA
Source organism: Caulobacteraceae bacterium (assembly GCA_947479185.1). Taxonomy (GTDB): domain Bacteria; phylum Pseudomonadota; class Alphaproteobacteria; order Caulobacterales; family Caulobacteraceae; genus Caulobacter. The sequence goes on along the minus strand of CANJYY010000192.1, from coordinate 701 downwards.
CGTCCGGGGCGGTGTAGGCGGCAGGCTGGCTGGCCGTGGGCCACAGCGAGGCGAACCTGGGGGAGATCATGTACCAGCCCCAGGCCGCGCCGATCTGGCCGGCGGTCGATCCGCCGTCATTCAGGGCGGTGATCGCCGCCTTCAGGGCGACCTTGTCGGTGGACAGGGGGAAGATGGTCGCCGAGGGACAGCCGGTCCCGTCGGGCGTGTACATCTTGCCGACCGGCGAACCACCCGGCGCGGCGTCGGTATAGGCGTTGGTCCCGATGCGTTCGGTGACGCAGGTGGTCATCTGAAACAGCCGGACATCGTTGTTGTTGTCCGTCAGCTCATAGTACTGACAGCCCGCGACGAGACACCAGGCGGACCCGCCGGAGGTAAAGGTCCCGTAGCTGGCTCCCTTTACCCCCGACAGGGAAAAGGTACTGGCCGTCTTGTTGGCGACCGTGAAGGTCAGATTGTTGATCTGGGTCATCCCGCCGACACCGGTGATGTAGACCCTGTCGCCATCGTTCAGCCCGTGACTGTTCGCCGTGATCACCACGCCGCAGTCGGACACCTGGCATTTCCGGATCGTGCCGTTCGAGTTGAAGCTGCTGTAGCTGCTGCCGTTCACGCCGGAGAGCTTGAAGGTGTTGGCCGTCTTGTTGGCGACCACGAAGGCCTTGTTGTTGATCTGCGTCATGCCGCCGACGCCGCTG
>CANJYY010000191.1 GCA_947479185.1 Caulobacteraceae bacterium | reverse complement strand
CGAAATCCGGTACTTCGACATCGAGGGCAAGGTGACCGGCCTGTTCTCCAAGGCCATGACCAGCCCGGACGGCAAGATCCGCATCCCGCTCAACGAGAGCCAGGATGACCAGAGCCAGATCGAGGAGTTTCTGCGCGACTACAAGGGCGAGGGCATCCAGCACCTGGCCTTCGGCACGGACGATATCTTCGCCACGGTCGAGACCCTGCGCGCGCGCGGCGTGAACTTCCAGTCGACGCCGGACAGCTACTACGAGCTGCTCGACGCTCGCGTGCCGGGCCACGGCGAGGACACTGCCCGCCTGAAGGCCCAGCACATCCTGCTCGACGGCGCCCCGACAGAGGGCCAGGGCCTGCTGCTGCAGATCTTCACCGAGAACCAGGTCGGCCCGATCTTCTTCGAGATCATCCAGCGCAAGGGCAACGAGGGCTTCGGCGAGGGCAACTTCAAGGCCCTGTTCGAGTCGATCGAACTCGACCAGATCCGCCGCGGGGTGGTGAAGGCCTGACCGTCATTCCTCTCCCGGAGGGAGAGGGGGACCATGCGGAGCATGGTGGAGAGGGAAGCGCCGGTGCGGAAGGGCTATCCGAGGTCTCAGCTTAACCCGAGCCGCCATTCGATCCTGTCCAGCCGCAGCTCCGCGCGATCCAGGCTCCGGTTCATGCCGGCCATGGCGAACTCGATGCCCGTGAGCCGCGCCTTGATGACGGTCATGTCTTCCTTGATCGTGTCGAGCCCGGTGCGAATGTGCGTCAACGACGCCAGGATCGGCTCAAGGTGATTTTCGATGATGTCGCTGACTGTGGACATGGCTTGAGGATGGAGCTGAAAAGTTGAGCTTGCAACGTCGACTTCTCGCCCTGGTTGCTGTGCTGGCGCTGAGCGTTTGCGCCACCCCCGCCCTGGCCAAACCCCAATGGGCCATCGCCATCCACGGCGGCGCCGGGGTCATCGAGCGCACGGACATGTCGCCGGAGACCGAGGCGGCCTATCGCGCGGCCATGGCTCGCGCCGTCGCCACGGGCAGCGCGGTGCTCGAAAGGGGCGGCTCTTCGATGGACGCGGTCGAGGCGGTGATCCGCGAGTTCGAGGACGATCCCCTGTTCAACGCCGGCCGGGGCGCGGTGTTCACCGCCGAGGGCCGCAATGAACTGGACGCCGCCATCATGGATGGCGCAACGCTGAAGGCCGGGTCGGTCGCCGGGGTCACCCGCACCCGCCACCCCGTCAGTCTCGCCCGGGCGGTGATGGAAAAGTCCCGCCATGTGATGATGATCGGAGCCGGCGCCGACGCCTTCGCCGCCTCGGTGGGCCTGGAGCAGGTCGAGCCGTCCTGGTTCTTCACCGAACGGCGCTGGGCCCAGCTGGTCAAGGCGCTGACCGATATGGGCCTGCCCATCCCGCCGCGTCCCACGGGCGCTCCGGCGCCGCACGCCTTCACCCCGATCCCCGACGACCGCAAGTTCGGCACGGTCGGCGTAGTGGCGCTCGACACGGCTGGCAATGTCGCCGCCGGCACCTCCACCGGCGGTATGACGGCCAAGCGCTGGGGCCGGGTGGGCGACGCCCCGATCATCGGCGCGGGCACCTATGCCTCGAACCAGTCCTGCGCCGTGTCGGCCACGGGATCGGGTGAGTATTTCATCCGCCTGACGGTGGCCCGCGAGATCTGCGCCCTGGTCCAGTACAAGGGCCTGACCCTGCAGGCCGCAGCCGACGAGGTGATCCAGACCCGACTGACCGCCCTCGGCGGCGACGGCGGCATCGTCGCCCTGACCCCCGACGGCCAGATCGCCTGGAGCTTCAACTCCCCGGGCATGTACCGCGCCCGCGCCGCGGCCGGCGAGGCGCCGGTGATCTCGATCTACAAGGACGAGCCGTGACGTTCGTCGACAGCTCAGGGCGCCTTGCGGTCGGCGGTCCAGACGGCGACGAAGTCCCGGTCCAGCGCGTGGCTGAGACCCCGGATCAGCCGGCCATCAACAAGCTCGCCGGAGTGGTTGTAGGCGCCGCCGCCGCCGTCATGGGTCACGAAGGCGAAGCGGACAGTGCCCCAGTCCCGGGTGATCCGGCCCTTCTCGATCGGGCTGTCGTAGAACGTCCCGGCGATCCGGTCGCCCTCGACGCTCGTGATCGTCATCTCGGCGTAGTAGGCGCCGTCGCCGGGCTTGCTGGTCAAGTCCACGCGCCACTGGCCGACCAGAGGCGCGGCCGACGGCGGCTCCCGCGAGGCCGCCGGGGCGGCGGCGAGCATGGACAAAAGGCCGGCGACAAGCAGCGCGCGTCTGATCATTCTTCTTCCCCTCGGCCGATGGCTTCCGGAGGCATACGATGAGCAAGCGCAACTGGATCCCCGTCCGCGGCGCGGAAGGTCTGCACAGCAAACAGGCGCACGCCGACCTGCCCGAAGGGACCTATGAGCGGGAGATGTCCAAGGAGGGCTTCTTCGGCCCGGCGGCGTTTCTCTATCATCGCAAGCCGCCGACCGGCTGGACCAGCTTCGAGGGGCCGCTTCGCCCGCGCGCCTATGATCTGAACGGGCTGAACGAGGCCGCGCCCTCGCCGTGGGACGCGCCGGTCATCCTGCACAACGCCGCCTGCGAGATGCGCTTCTGGAAGCTTTCGGCCGCCATGCCGGGCCTGGCCCGCAACGCCGACGGCGACCAGTTGCTGTTCATCCACGCCGGTAAGGGCAACCTTTACTGCGACTTCGGCCGGCTGGCCTACGAGGCCGGCGACTATCTCTACCTGCCGCGCGGCACGATGTGGCGGCTTGCGCCCACGGCGCCGACAGCGGTGTTGATGATCCAGGCGACCAACGGCCACTTCACCCTGCCGGACAAGGGTCTGCTGGGGAACCACGCCCTGTTCGACCCGGCCCTGCTGGTCACCCCGGCCATGGACGACGCCTTCCTGGCCCACCAGGCGGAGGAGGGGACCTTCCCCGTCCACATCAAGAAGCGCGGCCAGGTCTCGGTCGCCACCTACGGCTACAACCCGCTCGACGCGGTCGGCTGGCACGGCGAACTGGCCCCGGTGAAGATCAACGTGCGCGACTTCCGGCCGCTGAACAGCCACCGCTACCATCTGCCGCCGAGCGTCCACACGACCTTCCTGGCCGACCGGTTCGTGGTCTGCACCTTCGCGCCGCGACCGTTCGAGACCGATCCGGGCGCGATCAAGATCCCGTTCTTCCACAACAACGACGACTACGACGAGGTGCTGTTCTACCACGCGGGCGACTTCTTCAGCCGCGACGGCATCGACGCGGGCATGATGACCTTTCACCCGAGCGGCTTCACCCACGGCCCGCACCCCAAGGCGCTGAAGAACATGCTGGTCCAGGCCAAGCCGGCGACCGACGAATACGCGGTGATGATCGACACCCGCGATCCGCTGGAGGTTGGCGACGGCGCGGCGGTGGTGGAAAACACCGCCTACGTGGACAGCTGGAAGACTTCATGACCGATGCGACCGACCCACACTTCCTGGCCATGGCCGAGGACGAGCTCAAGCGCGCGGTGACCATCCGCTGGCGGGACCTCGCCAAGGTCACCCCCTGGGGCGACACCTTCGAGGGAATTTCGCCTGACGGGAGAAATGTCGAGGTGGAACGAAACTATCTGTGGGCGAGCGAGCCGGGAGGGGACATTCTGGTCGAGATTGCGGTGTTCGGCGGCCCGTCGCGTTACGATGCGGGGGCCAAGGTCAGCCGCCTGATTCCGAAGACGGCCTGAACGGCGGCTTGGGGATCTTCGAGGGGGTGCGAAGATGACGGATCACAGTGAGTTTCCCTGGGGGCCGCAGTACGAGCCCGGCATCCTGACGCCGCTGGGCGTCATCGGCTGGGTCGTGGCCTCGGCGCTGCTGCTGATGCTGCTGATGGGTGCGGTGGGGCCCCAGGCCCGCAAGGCCGGCGCGACGCATCTGGACGACATCTACAAGCTGATCCTCGCGGCCGCCCGGTTCGCCCTCAAGCAGGACGAGTTCGGCATCCTGCGCGGGGCCGACGTGCTGCGCCGGGTGATCCGCACCCAGCTGGGCGGCGTGCTGATGGCCGGCGGGGCCCTGGGCAAGCAGGTCAAGGCGCTCAACACCGCCCTCGGCGAGAAGGACGACAAGGACAAGAAGAAGGACGACAAGAAGAAGGACGCCCATGGCAAGGACGCCCACGGCAAGGGCGGCCACGGCGGCGGCCACGGCGCCCACGCGACGCCGGCGGCCCACGGCGGCGGCCATGGCGAGGCGCCCTCGGCGGTCGCCCACACGGTCCAGGGCCACAGCATCACCGTCAATGTCGGCGGAGACGCCCACGGCGCCCATGACGCACACGAGGAAGAGCACGAGGAGGAGGAAAAGCCTCTCAGCCTCGAGGAACAGCTGATCGCCCTGCGCAAGGCCGTCCGCGAGTTCGAAGCCTGGTGGAGCGACAAGCCGGCCCGCATGGCCGAGCTGCGCGCCGCGCACGACGATCTGACCATTCCCAAGAAACCTGACCCGGCCCTGGTGGCCCTTTTCGAAGAGAAAAAATGAAGCTCGCATCCCTCAAGGGTGGCCGGGACGGCCACCTTGTCGTCGTCTCCGGTGATCTCGCCTGGTGCGTGTCCGCGGAGGCCGTCGCGCCGACCCTCCAGGCGGCGCTCGACGACTGGGGACACTGCGAACCGCTGTTGCGCGGCCTGGCCGAGAGCCTTGAGCACGGCTCGGTGCCGAAGGAACGCTTCCACGAACACGACGCCGCCTCGCCCCTGCCGCGCGCCTACCAGTGGGCCGACGGCTCGGCTTACGTGAACCACGTCGCCCTGGTGCGGCAGGCCCGCGCGGCGGAGATGCCGGCCAGCTTCTGGACCGACCCGCTGATGTACCAGGGCGGTTCGGACGGCTTCCTCGGCCCCCGCGACCCGATCCCGCTGAAGGACGAGGCCTGGGGCTGCGACATGGAGGGCGAGATCGCGGTGATCACCGGCGACGTGCCGCTGGGCGCCACCCGCGAGGAGGCCCTGGCCGCTATCCGGCTGGTGCTGCTGGTCAACGACGTCTCGCTGCGCAATCTGATCCCCGGCGAGCTCGGCAAGAACTTCGGCTTCTTCCAGTCCAAGCCGGCCAGCGCCTTCTCGCCGGTGGCGGTCACGCCGGACGCGCTCGGCGACCGCTGGAAGGACGGCAGGCTGCACGGCGCGCTCGACGTCGAGCTCAACGGCAAGCCGTTCGGCCAGGCCGATGCCGGCGTCGACATGACCTTCGACTTCGGAACCCTCATCGCCCACGCGGCCAGGACCCGCGCGCTCGGCGCCGGCACGATCATCGGCTCGGGCACGGTGTCCAACCGCGACGCCGACGGCGGTCCAGGGAAACCGGTCAGCGACGGCGGACTTGGCTACAGTTGCATCGCCGAGGTGCGCACCGTGGAGACCCTGCTCGCCGGAGAGGCGAAAACGCCCTTCCTGCGCCACGGCGACACGGTCCGCATTGAGATGCGCGACGAGAAGCGCCACTCAATCTTCGGCGCCATCGAACAGACGGTGGCGCCGGCCGATTGATGGGAAGGAAAAAGGTCATGAGCGCAGACGTGACGCCGCTGCCGCGCAAGCGGTCGCCCGACACCCTGGTGCTCGACGACTACCTTCCCTATCGGCTGTCGATCGCCTCCAACGGGGTCTCGGGCCTGATCGCCCGGGCCTACCAGGACCGCTTCGGGCTCTCGATCCCGCAGTGGCGGCTGATGGCGGTGCTGGCCGAGGGCGGCCTGACGCCCCAGGCGCTGGTCGCCCGCACGGCCATGGACAAGGTCACGGTCAGCCGCGCGGCCCAGGGACT